>VBKF01000163.1 GCA_005888095.1 Deltaproteobacteria bacterium
GAAACCATCTACGAGGAGCTGGGTGCCGCCGAGCGGGCGAGGCTGCACGGGCGCATCGGCGAGGTGCTCGAGACTCTCCACGAGATGGACCCGACGCCGCACCTGGCAACCCTCGCGCATCATTTCCTCGAGGCGGTGCCGGCGGCCGGTGCGGAGAAGGCGATCGCATACAGCACCCGGGCCGCGCGGCACGCTGAAGCGTCCCTGGCGTACGAGGACGCGGCGGTCCTGTTCGAGCGCGCGCTCGACGTCCTCGCCGAAGGGCGTCCGGCCGACGCGCGCCAGCGCTGCGAGCTGCTGCTCGCGCGTGGCGGCGCGCAGTGGAAGGCCGGCGATGGCCCCGCGGCACGTGAGACGTTCCGACAGGCCGCCGACCTCGCGCGACGGATCGGAGACGCGCCGCTCCTGGCCCGCAGCGCGCTCGGCTTCGCCGGCGAGGGTTCGCGTCTGCTCTGGGTGCGGAGCGGGGTCATCGACCAGCCCCGCATCGAGCTCCTCGAGGAGGCGCTCCACCGCCTCGGGGACGGCGACCCCGGGCTCCGGGCGCAGCTCCTCGCGCGCCTGGCGATCAACCTCTACTGGGATCCGCAGCCGGCGCGGGTCCTCGCCCTGAGCGAGGAGGCGCTCGCGCTCGCCCGGCAGCTCGGGGACCCGGGGCAACTCGCCGCCGCGCTCCGTGCTCGGCTCATCGCGCTCTGGCGGCCGGAGACGGCGGAGGCGCGCCTCGCGATCGCCGACGAGATCGTGACCCTCGGCCAGCGGACGGGCAACCGCGAGCTCTCGCTTCTGGGGCACCGGTTTCGCATCGTTGGATTCCTCGAGTTTGGCGACGTGGTTGCGGCCGACCGCGAGATTGAGGCGTGGGCGCAGATCGCGGGCGAGCTGCGCCAGCCGCTTTACCTGACTGACCTGGCGATGTGGCGGGCGACGCGAGCGATCATGGACGGTCGCTTCGCCGACGGCGAGGAGCAGGCGAAGCGCGCGGTCGAGCTCGGTCAGCGGGAGCACGACGCGCAACCGATCATGCGTTACGAGATTCAGACGTTCGTCCTCCACTTTCACCAGGGTCGTCTCGACCAGCACCTCAGACGGTCGCAGCCCCGCGCCGACGTGCCCGCCCCGATGTTACAACGCTGCTTCCGTGCATTCTGGTGGAGCGAGACGGGTCGCAAGGCCGAAGCACGGCTCGAGCTGTCCGCGCTGGCGAAGGAGGGCTTTCCGCTGCCCCACGACGGGGCCTGGGTGGTCTCGATGGGCCTGCTCTCCGCCGTCGCCGCGGAGCTGAACGACCGCGCGAGTGCGGCGCAGCTGTACGACCTCCTGGTGCCCTACGCCGGTCGCATCGGGATCGCGGCCGCGGGGCTCGCGTGCTCGGGGTCCGTCTCCTACCACCTCGGCTTGCTGGCCTCGACGCTCGGCCGCGTCGCCGACGCGATTCGCCACTACGAGGATGCCGCGACGGTGCACGAGCGCATGGGGGCGCGACCCTTCCTCGCGTGGACCCAGCTCGCGCATGCTCGCGTGCTCCTCACGTGCGATGCCGGCGCGCGCCGCCACGAGGCGGCGGCTCTCCTCGCGAGCGCGCTCGCCACCGCGCGGGAGCTCGGGATGGACGGGCTCGTGGCGACGGTGCGCCGTCTCGGTCTCGACACCGCGGCAACCGTCGAGGCGCTGGAGCCGGCTGACGGCGAGGCGGTCTTTCGCCACGAGGGAGACTTCTGGACCATCACGTTTGCCGGCAAGTCCGTACGCGTGAGGCACGGCAAGGGGCTCGGCGACATCGCCGTCCTGCTCGCCAACCCGGGCCGGGAGATTCACGTCGCCGATCTGATCGCCGCCTCCACGGGTGCGCTACCCGACGCGCGCGGCGCCCCCGCCGCGGAGCTCGTTGCGCAGGGGCTCCGGGTATCCGCAGGCGTCTCCGGAGACCCCGTCCTCGACCGCCGGGCACGGGCGGACTACCGCGAGCGGCTGGCGGATCTGCACCGCGAGCTGGACGACGCCGAGCGCTGCCACGACGAGGGACGCGTGGCGCGCGCGCGCGCGGAGCTCGACTTCATCGCCGGGGAGCTGGCGTCGGCCTTTGGCCTCGGCGGCCGCGGCCGACAGGCCGGCAGTCCGATCGAGCGCGCCCGCAAGGCGGTCGCCTCGCGCATTCGCTTCAGCCTGACGCACATCGCGCGGGTTCATTCCGCCATGGCGCGCCACCTCCGTCGCTACATCCGGACCGGCACGGTCTGCACCTACGTGGTGCCCGACGAGCCCGTGCGCTGGAGCGTCTGACGGCGATCGCCGCCTCGGGCTGAACTCCCCGTCGCCGGGCGCCCCCGCGCCTCTGGCAGATTGCTACACGGTTTCTAGCGCCTCCCCGTCAGGGGCCGCCTCACGACAGGCAAGGTCCCCGAAAGGGGGGATATCCGCATGAGAGACGGACGATGGTTGGCCACGCTCCTCGGCGTCCTGCTGTGGGGACTCGATGCGCTACTCTGATGCGATTGCTCTCGCCGTAGTCCTGATGACGCACGGGTCCCCGGGGGCCGCTGTCGCGCAAGCCTCCAGCCCCAATCCTCCCCCGGCTGCGCTGGCCACGATCCAAATGTCCGGCCGCGGCTTTGAAGAGGGACTTCAAGACGGCGACAGATTTCAGGTGCGCCTCTTCATCTGGTCGCTGGAAGGAGCGGCGCAGTCGATTCTGGGGCCCGATGTTTCGCTGTTCGAACCCGGTTGCGTGGCACAGTTCGGCAGAGGAGTTCAGTGTGCCCAACTGCTCGTGGTGGGTAACGCCTACATTCTCGAGACGTTCGACACCTCGTCGCCAGACTTGGTCGGACACAACGCATTTCGGCTCGCCGGGGAGGTGTGGCGAATCTACTTCGATCCTGCTCCGGACGGCACGAGAAGCTTCGAAGACCTGGAGTCGTTCGAGAAGGGTGACCCTGTCGCGGTCTACAAGGTGAGAGAATTCGCGACCGCGGACCCTGTAGCCGACGTCGTCTGGGCAAGAAACGACCAAGAGCTGCTCAGGAGCACACCCTTCACGCTCCGGGGCGTCACGGTTGACTTCAAGAACGTCGCCCCACGGCTGATGGGGTTGGGCCACGCCCGGGTCCCTCAGTCCGACCCAAATCCTCAACCGATTCCAACGAATGAGCCGCCATTTGAGTCCAAAGGGCCGGGATTCTTCCTCCTCCATACTCCGATCTCCGGGACCTTTTCGGCGGTTCAGTCGAAGTAAGGTGGCGGCCGCGTCGAGGCCTTCTGGCAGATTGCTACACGGTTTCTAGCGCCTCCAGACCAGGGCCGCCGCCCGACAGGCCAGGCCCTCGAAAGGGAGGCATCTTCAACTCGGGCACGCTCGTGCTGAGCGCAAGCGCCGTCGTCGACAATTCGACGGCCGGTGCCGGCGGCGGCGGCATTGCAAACGACACCGACGCCGTTCTTACGCTCACCGACGGCACGGTGACCGGCAACACGGCCAACAATGGCGGTGGTCTGGGCAACCTTGGTACCGTGACCATCGTGCGCACGACGCTCAGCGGCAACTCGGCGCAGGTCGAAGGCGGAGGGCTCGCGGGCCCCGGTACGAACATCGTGATCGACAGCATCATCAGTGGTAACCAGCGCGGCGTCGACCGGCCGCAGGACGGCGACGCAGACGGCGTCGCGACGTGCGACATCGGTGCGTTCGAGCGGACGCGTCCACGCCCGGCAAGGTGACCGGCTGCCGTCGCGAGGCGCACCTGTGCCTCTGGCAGATTGCTACACGGTTTCTGGCGCCTCCCGGTCAGGGGCCGCCTCCCGACAGGCGAGACCCTCGAAAGGGAGGATATCCGAATGAGAGACCGACGATGGTTGGCAGCGCTCCTCGGCGTCCTGCTGTGGGGGGCTGCGGGTCTTGCGGACATCACGAATACGACGCCCTACGACTACGACTCTCCGCCGACGCCGGGGAAGGAGCGAGGCACCTACATGGCGGCGGGCACGGGGTCGTTCGGACCCGATTGCTTCTTCACCTTCATCGGGACGGCCAAGTACCTCCCCAACCGGGACGGCTCCGGCGGCAAGCACTGCACCAAGGGCAACATCGAGCTGACCGGGAGCGGCGCGGGCTGCGCATTCAAGCCCTTCGAGAGCATGCTTGTGGTCATCGAATCCGACTACACCTACAACGGCGACGGCACCTTGTGTGAACATGCCAGGCTCGTCGGTGGACCGCTCGCCGGGACGGAGTTCCCCTTGCACACCTACGTCGATACCGATGGCCGCTGGGTGTTCCCCACGGTGCAGGACATCGCGTACGCCTGTCCCAACGCGGCTTCCAACACCACGGGCCTGACGGTGCAGGGACCCGGCTTCAAGATCGGCAGGTTCGGCGACGATCCGTCGGGGTCGGGCGTGCTGCCCTGTACGAATCCCTGAGCTGGTCGACCCCCGGGGCGGGACACCACAGCGCGCGGCCGCGGTGGTCGGGCACCGCGGCCGCGTCCGTCACGCGATCATGAGCCGAAGCGGGCGCAACCGCCGCCGGAGCGGATCGAGCCGGAGTCTACGGCCTCTCCGGCGTCGGCTCGAAAGCGGGCGGGCCGGACTACCTCCTCCAGTTCGTCGAGCCGCGTGTCGTGACCGAGAACACGAACCGCCAGGGCTTCGCGCCGCTCGAGCGCTGATCGGACGGCTCAATCGAGCGCGAAGTCCGCGCTCGCCTGGTAGCGGCCGTCGTCGTAGAGGAGCGTGCCGGCGCCGACGCTCTCCCGCACCTCGAAGGCAGCCGTGCACGAGCTCGCGCCGTCGACCGGGACGCCGATCGCCCCGTCGCACGGATCGGGCGCCAGGTAGCCGCAGGCGTTCGTGTAGCGCGCGTTGTCGGCCAGGAGCGCGAGGCGGTAGACGTCGAGCGCGAGGCCGCTCGCGCCGTGGCTCGTGAGCATCATCGCGAACTGGACGACCTTGAAGCCAGGACGCGGCGAGCAGTAGCCGGCGAAGGCGACCTCGGACACGGCGTCGATCGTGAGCGAGGCAGTCGGGCGCGTCGCCGAGGGGATGGCGAACTCGGACGACGAGACGGCGCTCGTGGTGTAGTACTGGCCGAGCGTCAGCCGCCCCGACGTGACACCCTCGTGTACCTGGAAGACGAGCCCGCAGGTGAGCTCGCCACCGGGCGCCACGCTGGTGAAGATGTCGCACGCGCCTGGACGCGCCGACGGCGGATACGGACCGTAGTAGGCGCCGTACGACGCGTAGTCGAGACCGGCGGCGTGGAGCACGATGCCGACCGGAGAGACGTTCCCGGCGCCGCCGTTCCGGATCATCACGTCGAGGGCGACGAATTCGGACCCGGGTGCCGGCACGCCGAGGCCGATCTCGTAGAGCGTCTGCACGTTGGACGCCTCGAGCTGGACGACACCGGACGGGAACGTTGTCGTCGTCGGGAACGAGAACGTCGTCGTCGTCACGCTGCACACCGCGCCGTCGTGCTTGCACTGCCGGATCGTCGCACGTCGACAGGCCTGACGCCGGCCGCCGACCTGCACGCAGGCCGCGATGGCGGCTGCGCAGTGACGCCGGCAGAACCTGCTCGCCCGGGCGTGCGCTAGACCCCCGCTCCCGAGCAGCACCATCGCGAGAAAGGCGGCGGCCACGCGGTTCCGCATGGCCGCTCCTTACGTTGCCTGTCGCGTCGCCGTCAATGAGAAAGGGTATAGCGCATTTCAAACGGCCGATTTGACGCTGCCCCGCCCCGCGGATCCCCGTGGTAGCCCGCATACGCAGCGGACAAACGGGGGGTTCAATCCTTGGGGGGTGGGACGGCGCGGCGGAGAGGGGCTGCAGGAGGCTGTAGTCCAAGTGTGCGGCGGCCACCCCGGCCAGCCGTCGGGGTCTGAGGGCCAGACTCAGGCGGGGTGTCCCCTCGATGGGCACCCCGAGCACGGTCAGCCGTCCGGCCCGCTGACCGTGACAGGCGCTCCGCTCTCCGCCGAGCGGTGGCAGGCCTCGGCGATGAGCACCGCCCGCGCCCCGTCCTCGGGCGTGGCCAGCGGCGGCTCGCCGTCCAGGATGAGCCGGGCGAAGGCGCGCAGCACCTCGCGCACCGTCGGGACGAGCTCGCCGAGCGGCAGGGGCGTGCGCTCCAGGCCGCGCACCGCATACGCGGAGCCGAGCTGATGGTCGCCGACGAGCTGGCCCTCGTCGCCGGCGACGTCGATCAGCCCCGAGCGGCCCCGCGTGGCGCGGCAGCCGCTCACCGCGACGAGCGCGTCGCTGCCGGCGAGCCGGAGCACCGCCGCGAAGTTGTCCTCCGTGCGCAGGGTGCGGACACGGGCCGCGCGGCAGAACACCTCGGTGACCTCGCATCCGGTGAGGAACCGCACGAGGTCGAAGCTGTGCACGCCGGTGTGCAGCAGGATGCCGCCGCCCGACATGGACGGATCGTCGAGCCAGACGAGCGGCGAGGGCTCGAAGCGCTGGTTCAGGACGACCGCGTGCAGCGCGCCGATCTCGGGCAGGCGCGCGCGGATGGCGCGCACGACGGCGTTCCAGCGGAGCGTCTGGGCCATGAGGCACGGGACGCGGGCGGTGCGCAGCACGCGCACGACCTCGACGGCGGCAGCGCCCGTGGTGGCGAGCGGCTTCTCGATCAGCAAGGGCTTCCCCGCGGCCGCGACGGCCTCGGCGATCGCGGGGTGGAGGACGGGCGGCACGACCGCGATCACCGCCTCGACGGCCGGATCTGCGACGAGCGCCCGCCAGTCGGCGTGGAAGCGGCAGCCGAGGCGGGCGGCGTCATCGCGGCCTCGGCTCGCGTCACGCCGGGAAAGCGCGGCGAGCGCGAGCTCCGGAACGTCTGTGCGCATATGCGCCAGGTAACGCTGCCCGTGCTTGCCCGCTCCGACGAGCCCGACCCCCACCCGCCGCATCCGGACCGCGGTCAGGAGTCGAGGCGGGGCAGCCGGCTCCGCTCGCGGCGATCGCCGAGGCCGGCCGACGCCGCGCGCTCGAAGTACTCCTCGAGGGCGGCCGCGAACCAGCGGCGCGCGAAGCGGCTGCCCACCGCGAGGCGCTCGCGATCGAGCGACCCGGCGGCGAGGAGGACGAGCGGCTCGAGGAACTCGGGGCTCCCGGCGATGCCGAGGACCACGTGTTCGGTGCGGTCGAGGTACTCGCCGAGCGCCACGACCTTGGCGGGCTGATGGGCCAGGTGATAGCGCATGTGGCCCACGCCGTACGCCACCGAGCGCGCGACGTCCTGCATCGCGAGCGTGCCGAGCAGCCGGTCGGCGCGCGTCTCCGCCAGCGTGGCGATCGCCCGGTACATGGCCAGCACGAAGCCGCCGAGCAGCAGGTTCATGCCGAGCGACGCCTCGGGATAGGTCTCGGCCGAGAGCAGCTCCTTCAGCGCCTGCTCCGCCGACGTGCTCGCCCGCCCGAGCCCCTGTCCGCTCGCGAGCGCGCGCTTGCGGCAGGCCTCGACGTGTCGCGCCTCGTCGATCATCTGGGCGCAGAGGAAGCTCTTCAGCTCGAGGAGCTCCTGGTTGATCGAGAAGACCCACTTGCTCGGCATCTCCATCGCGACCAGCGCCACCTCCTCGAGCAGGGTGCAGAGCTGGGCCCTCGCCGCGTCGCGCACGGGGTCGGCGCCCGCCGCGAGCTCCCCCCACGGGACGTCGACCGCCGGCGCCCAGCGGCGGGACTTGGCCTCCTCGTAGAGGGCCACGACGTTGTCGGACCAGACGTCGCTCCGGCGGTTCACGGTGTAGCCGAGGTCGGGGAGCTTGGTGACCAGCACGCTGCCGCGCGCCGCCATGCTGTACCGGTTGCGGATCAGCTCGGGGATCGCGTCGTAGCCGTAGGGGCCGAGGTTGCAGTCCTCGTAGGTGAGGCCGCGGCGCGGATCGGCCGGACGTGCCCGCACGCGGGCGCCCTGCGCCTGGTACCACTCGAGGGTGAGGTTCCCGGAGAGGATGCTCGTGACGAGCTCGATCAGCTGCTCGTCCTCGAAGAAGTTCTTCTCCGCGTAGTAGGCCACGCGCGGCTCAGGCGGCCATCGTCTGCTTGCGCATCTCCACCATCTTCCAGAGCCGCGACCGCTCGCGCCGCTCGGGCAGGCCGCACTTGGCGAGCCGCTCGAAATATTCGTCGGTCTGCTTCAGCTGGAAGGCGTTCGTGATGCGGACCCCTTCCGCGATATTTTCCTTCTTGAGGCCCTTGCCGGAGAGGATGATGAACGGCTCGAGCACCTCGGTGGCATAGCCGCCGCCGAAGACGAAGTTCTCGGCCTCGTCGAGGTGGTGGTGGATCGCCTCGCGCCGCTCGGGGAAGTGGTCGAGCACCCACTTGAGATGCTGCATGCCGTAGCCGACGTGGCGCGCCTCGTCCTGCATGACCAGCCGGAAGAGCTTCTTGTCGCCCTCGGTGGGGGAGATGTACTCGCTGAAGCGGAAGAGCGTGAGCACCATGCCCTCGGCCTGGAGGTGGAGCGCGAGGGAGGCCTCGGCGAAGCTGTCGGCATCGCGCAGGAACTTGAGATTGAACTCGTTCTGCGCACTCGCCCGCATGAGGCCCCAGCCGGTGGAGAGCGCGCGCTTGCGGAAGATCTCGGCGTGCCGCGCCTCGTCCATCGCCTGCGTGGCGATGAAGTTCTTCACCTCGAAGAAGTCGGCGTTGAGGCGTCCCATCCACTTGGCGGGGACGTCGGTGGCGATCATCTCGACCTCGGTCAAGAAGGTGAGCAGCTGGGCGTACGCCTTGCCGATGTCCTCGGGCAGGTCGACCGACTGGAGCTCAGCCCATGGGATGTCGGTCGTCGCGTTCCACTGCCGGGTCATCGCCTCCTCGTAGTAGCCCTCGATGTTGTACGCCCACACCTCGCTCTTGCGGCTCACCTCCGCCTGGAGGTCGGGCAGCCCTTCGGGCATGACGGCGCCGCGGGGCGCGAAGCTCCGGTTCTCGCGGATCAGCTCCGGCATCTCGGTGAAGCCGTAAGCCCCGACGTCGAGGTCCCGGAACGTGAGGCCGCGCCGCGCGTTCTCGGGCCGGCAGGCGACACGCTCGCGCGGCACGTCCATCCACGAGAGGTCGAGGTCGCCGCGCATCATGCGCCGGAAGCGGTCGACGAAGGCCTGGTCCTCGGTGAAGTCGGTCGTGCTCAGGTAGCTCATGGGACACTCCTCCTCGGCTCGTCGCGCCGTGCGGGGGGTCGGGAGCCGTCGGGGTACACGTAGTCGACGCGGGCGGAGAGGTCGAGGAACTCCTGGATGCTCTCGGCAAAGCGGTAGAGCTTGTCGTGACCGTCGGGGTCGTCGTAGCGCACCCGCAGCCGCTCGCCGAAGTGCGTCAGCGTGTTCAGGCTCTGGGCGGTGTCGGCCGCGCCGAGCGCGTGGATGGTGTCGAACATCTCCCGCCACGCGCCGAACGGCCCTTCGACCACGAAGTCGGTCTCGACACCCGCCAGGCCCTCCATCACGCGGACGCAGTCGAAGACCTCGAAGCGCAGCGCGAACTCGGCTGGCTCTCCGCCGTTGTCCGGGCTAATGCGAACCCCGAACGTGGTGTCGAAGAAGCCGAGTCGGCTGAAGCGCTCCCGCTCCGCCCGCATCGCGTCGCGCAAGGCCTCGAAGAACTCGCGGGACGGGAACCGGATCGGCGAGGGAGCGGGCACACGGGGCACGTTACTCCAAACGTCGGATCGGAAAAAGGCCTTTTTTCGCGGCGCGCGGGCGTTCGACGTGACCCGCGCGCTCGCGGTGCTCCGGCGCGCCATGCCTGCCTGGCGTGCGCCCGTCGTCGCGGCCTTCGCGCGCGAGCGGAGAGACCCGTTCTCGATCCTGGTCTCGTGCCTGCTGTCGCTGCGCACGCGCGACGAGACGACGGGCCCGGCGAGCCGGCGGCTCTTCCGGCTGGCGCGGACACCGGCGGCGCTCCTCCGGCTCTCGCCGCGGACCATCGAGCGCGCGATCTACCCGGTCGGCTTCTACCGGACGAAGGCGCGGACGCTCCGCGCGCTCGCCCGGCTGCTGCTCGAGCGGCACCGGGGCGGCGTGCCCGCCGACCTCGACGCGCTCCTCGCCCTCCCGGGGGTGGGACGGAAGACCGCGAACCTCGTGCTCACCGACGCCTTCGGCCTCCCCGGCATCTGCGTCGACACCCACGTGCACCGCATCACGAACCGCTGGGGCTACGTCGCGACGCGCACGCCGGCGGCCACCGAGATGGCGCTCCGCGAAAAGCTTCCCCGGCGCGAGTGGCGGGGTCTCAACACGCTGCTCGTCGCCTTCGGCCAGACGATCTGCCGCCCCCTGTCGCCGCGTTGCAGTGCGTGCCCGCTCGACGCGATGTGCCCGCGCCGCGGCGTCGGCCCGTCGCGCTAGGCGCTCAGCATGCCTCGAGGGCGAGCGGGGGCGTCGGCGGCCGCGCCACGATCCCGAGCGGGAAGCTCAGGAAGCGCGCCACCTCCTCGAGCACCATGGGGTGATAGAGGAGTCCCCAATGACCGCAGTCGGGCGCGAGCACGATGCGACCGTGCGGGCCGTAGACCGGATGCGGGGCCACGACGAAAAGATCATAGGCGCCGAAGACGGCGAGCTCGCGCGGCGGGATGCGAGTCGAGAAGTATGGCGCGCCGAGCGTGACGACGCGGCGGACGCGGCCGCCATCGCCGATCTCGGTCAGGTAGCGGGCGATCAGGCCGCCCAGGCTGTGCCCGACGAGGTCTACCTGCGACGCGCCCGTGGCGAGGCAAGCCGCCTCCACCATGCGCCCGAGCCGGCAGGCGAGTCGCTGGTAGTCGAGGCGGGGCGGATAGGAGAAGCTCATGAAGTTCCGGATGCCGCGGCTGGCGAGGTGACCGCGCAGCGCGAGGAAGTTGGTCGGGTCGCCGAGGAAGCCGTGCACCAGGACGACGGGCGTCGGGTGGGGCGCGGCCGGATCGAAGCGCTGCGCACGCAAGAGGAGCCGAAACGGCATGGCGAGCGCGGCCGTTCCCAGCGCCGTGACCTCGTTCCCCACGATCCGCAAGCTGATCATCCCCGCCTCCCCTCGACCCCTCGCGAGCGGGCGCCGGTTGCCGTCGGACGCTGCTTCTTTGCCGAGACGCGTCCGGCTTGTCAAGAAAAAAGCGAACGGTTGCAAAGGGCTCGGACGGGCGCTAGGAGCACCTCAGGTCCCTTCCTCCGCGAGGAGACGGCATGGCGTACATCATCACGCGGCTCTGTCGCGACTGCCTCGACACCGGGTGCGTGGCCGTCTGCCCCGTCGACTGCATCTACGAGTACACGGGCTCGGATCGAGCGCAGTGGCCGAATCAGCTCTACATCCACCCCGACGAGTGCATCGACTGCGGCGCGTGCGAGCCGGAGTGTCCGTGGCAGGCGATCTTCGAGGAGGTCGCCGTGCCCGACGTCTTCAAGGACGACACGCCGCTCAACTACAAGATCATGGAGGACATGAGCGACTTCAAGGTCGCTCAGCACAAGAAGATCGATCACCCCACCGGCGAGCAGGTGGCGGCCAACAAGCAGAAGTGGGGGTGGACGGGCTGAGGGTCAGCTGCTCCGGCCGCTCACGACGACCCGCGGCCCGAGCTTCGCCTCGAGCTCCCTCAGCTTGGTCTCGAGTTCGAGAACGCGCCGGCCGCTCTCTTGGCGCTCGGCGAGCCCGATCCTGCGCTTCTCCTCCAGCTCCTGCGCCAGCGTGCGGGCGAAGCGCTCGGCCTGGCGCTGGCGACGGACGCTGGCGACGGCGATCGCGGCCGCCGTTCCGAGCCCGAGCACGAGCAGCACGAGCAGCACCTGCGCGCCGAGCAACCAGCGCTCGGCGTTGGCCAGCCGCGCCGCGCGGGACTCGGCCGCGTCGGCGGCCTCGCGGGCCTGGCGTACCTGCTTGGTGAGGGCGTCTCTCTGCTCGGCCGATTCGGCGAGCGCCTTCGCGAGCCGGCCGTTGTCGCGCTCGAGTGCTGCGACGCGGTCGCTCAGCTCGCGGGCCGCCGCGTTGGGGATACGGTAGACGAAGCCGGAGGCGACCCGGGTCGGGTCGTTGATGCCGTTGGCTGCGAGGAAGGCCGGCAGGTCGTTCGGGGGCACGCCGAACATGGCCGCCACGGCGCTCGGGTGATCGCCGGGACGGGAGCGGTAGACGAACGTCCGACCGCCGTCGTCGCTGGTGAAGAGCGGCGCCTCGGCTGGGGTCGCGCGGGCCACGAGGACGAGCGTCGCCGCCGCGAGGAGCGTCGTTGCCGCGACGACGGACACGAACTGCATTCGATCGCGCATCAGGGCTGGGCCTCGGCGGCAACTTAACCCCGGGCCCGGGGCTCGGCAATGCGGGCTTGTACCTAATTCAGGGCGTGACCGTCGCCATGACGGTTCCGGAGGAGGCGTCGGCGATCTCCACCCGCACCGGCCCGTCGACGTGGTTGGCGTTCTGCGCGCTGCGCAGCTCCTCGCCCATGTGGGTCGTGAACTTCTCGCGTACGGCCGGCGGCATCGCCTCCATCGGGAAGTTCTCGACCAGCACGCGCCCCGCTGCAGGGCCGCTCCACTCGAAGCGGACGATCTTCGGACCAACGATCGGGTGGCTGCGGAACGCCCGCTCGACCGCGCTCTGGAAGGGCGAGGAGGCGGTTCCGGCCTTGTCGCCCGACAGGCGCGCGATCATCTCGTCGATCTGGTTGCGGACCGCGTCCTCGCCGGCCACGTTGCGCGCCGTCCGCAGCTCCGCCAGGGCGCCCGTGTCGTCGCCCTGCTGGTGGTAGGTGACGGCCAGGTTGTAATGCGCCTGGACGAACGACGGGTTCCGCTGGATGACCGCCTTGTAGGTGGCGACCGCACGGCCCACGTCGCCGGCGTACAGGTACATGGTACCGAGGTCGGTGCGCGCAGTCGGGTCGTCGGGGCGGAGCGCCAGGTAGCGTTCGAACAGGGGGATCGCCTCCTTGTGCTCCTCGCGGTCGTAATGGACGTTGGCGGCGCCACGGAGCGCGTCGGGGTGCTTCGGGTCGGTCTCGAGGACGTGCTCGAAGGCCGCCAGGGCATCGGGGTAGTAGGCGGGATCGAGCTGCGCCGCGCGGTACTCCACCTGCCCGAGCCTCGCCCAGGCGTCCGCGTCCTGCGGCTTCTCCTTGGCCTTCGCCGCCAGGTCGGCGATGAAGGATTTCACCTCCGCGGGGAGCGCGAGGGGGACCGTCGGGTGCCCCTCGGGGAGCTGCTGGGACCCGGGCGCGGGCGGCGCCGACGCGGCGCGCGGCCCCCCGGGTGCCCGGCCCTGCGCAGGGACGAGGATCAACGTCCAGATGGCGAGCCCGGCGCTCAGGAAGACGCCCAGGACCGCCGCGCCCGCCGCGGTCAGCCGCCAAGGTCTCTCCCGGGCCGGGACGCCGCCCAGCGACTCGCCGCACTCCGCGCAGAATTTCGCGCCCGTGCGGGGGACGGTCCCGCACTGCGCGCAGCCACGAGCTCCCATCGGCCAGATGGATTCTAATGAAAAGCCGGCCCACGTCCTAGAGGCGTCAATTCTGTAGCGCAGCGTCGCGTGCGAGAGACGCCGCCCATGGGCGCCCATCGACGCTGCGGTGCCCATGAGCGGCGGCATGCGCCTTGCTCGGTGTGAGCCGACGATGGGTGAGGCGGCGCGGGTGCTCGGGGCGGAGGAGGCGGATGTCTTGGCGCTTGCACTGCGCGCCACGGCGGACGGGGTGGCGATCATCGAGCGGAGCGGGCGCATCCGCTTCGTCAACCGCGCCCTCGCCGAGGCGTGGGGGGCGCCGGTCTCGGCCATCGTCGGCCGGCCGGCCGGCGACTTCGTGCGGCTGCCCGGGAGCGGCGCGCCGCTCGACACCGTGCTCGCCGCCGCCGAGCAGGGCTCCTGGCGAGGCGAGCTCGGCAAGGCAGGCGTCGAATCGCCGCGCGGCGCGTGGGACGTCACGTTCAGCCGGGTGGCCGGGGCGAACGCGCTGGTCGCCGTTTTCCGCGACTGCAGCGAGCAGCACGCGCTCGAGCAGCTCCGTGCCGACTTCCTCTCGATGATCACGCACGACATCAAGGCCCCGCTCACGGTCATCCTCGGGTACACGGAGCTCCTGACCGAGGGCGAGTCCCGCCCTGCGGACATGCCGCCCGACATCCTCGGGCACATCCGGGAGAGCGGCGAGAAGATCCATGCCCTGGTGTCCAACTTCCTCGACGTGTCGCGCATCGAGGCCGGCCGCCTCGTCCTCGACCGCCGCCTCATCGACCTGGGCGGGGTGGTGGCGCAGGCGGTGGATCAGCACGCCTGGAGCGCGCGCCGCAAGGGGCTGGCGCTGTCCATCGAGTCCGGGAGGCTGCCGGCCGTGGTCGCCGACGAGTCGCAGATGGAACGCGTGGTCGGCAATCTGGTCGGGAACGCGATCAAGTACACGCCGGCGGGTGGTGTGATCCAGGTGACGACGGGACGCCACAACGGCCACGTCACGGTCGCCGTGCGGGACACGGGACGGGGCATCCCGGCTCATGAGCTGCCCCATCTCTTCGAGAAGTACCGCCGGGTGCGGGACAAGCACCGGACCGAGGGCACCGGGCTCGGCCTGTTCATCGCCAAGACGATCGTCGAGGCGCACGGCGGCCAGATCCGGGTCGAGAGCGCACCGGGCACCGGGTCGACGTTCACGGTGCTGCTGCCGGCCTAGCGTCCCAGGCGGTCGGCTCCGCCGTCGCCGGGGACGCCGCGCGCAGCGTCACGTCCTCGGGGGTGCCCCAGGTCCGCGCGACGACCTCGGCGACCCGCGACCAGTCGACACGGTCTCCGAGGCCCGCGGCTCGGAGTCGGGCGAGGACGCTCTCGAGCTCCACGGGCTTCCCCTGGTACACGTCGTGGTGTACCTCGAGGAAGATGGAGCCGAGCCGGTCACGCGCGATCTTCACCGGCTCGTAGACGACCTCCACGGCGGTGCCGTCGCGCGCTTCCCGGAAGAGTCGCTCCGCGTGCTCGGGGAGGAGACGCAGGCAACCGTGGCTTGCGTACTTCCCGACGCTCGCGGGGGCATTCGTGCCGTGCAGCCCGTAGCCTGGATTCGAGAGCTGGATCCAGTACTTGCCGAGCGGGTTGTCGGGCCCCGGGCCGACGACCGAGACGAGGGGCTCGCCGCGGGCGCGCATCTCTGCCTGGATCGAGGCGGGCACGCGCCAGACGGGATCCTCCCGCCGCCCGACGACGCGGTATCGGCCGGGCGGCGTCGCCCAGTCGATGCGGCCGATGCCGACCGGAAAGCGCGCGTTGAGCTGCCCGTGCTCGAACCAGTAGAGCGTCCGATCGGCGAGGTCGATGACCATGCCGTCGGCCCCGCGCCGTGGCACGACATGGCGGTCGGAGACCTTGAGCCGCATGCCCGGCCGCAGGCGATCGGTCTCCGCAAGACCGTTCAGGCTCGAGAAGAGGTCGCGGTTCATGGTGAAGCGGCCGGTGATCGACCAGACGGTGTCGCCGGGCGCGACCGTGTACTCGTGCTCGCTGCCGGCGATCAGGTCGTAGATGCGCGGCGTCGCCGCCTCGGCACGGGCGGTGTCGAGGAGCAAGAGCCCGATCGCGAGCGCCCCCGACCAGGAGCGGAGAGTCCACATCGCCACCATGATAGTCGTCCGCGGACGAGCTTGACAGCGTGAACGGGTGCGGGCGACGCTCCGACCGATGGGCTGCGATACGCCTAGCAGGCCGAGGCGGAGCGGCTTGCCCGGGAGCTCGGGGGGTGAGCTCCCGGGCCCCGGCGCTCACGTTCCGTCGCCGCTCGCTGGTCCGGCGACGTAGCGCTCGGCCACCGCAACCTCGCCGAGCCCTGCGACCGCCGGCTCCGCCTCCTCGTCGACCAGGAACCACTCCATGGGGCGCCCCGTGTAGCGCGCGATCCGGAAGAGCACGTCGGTCGCCGGGATGCGGCCGTTCAGGTAGTTGTAGACGGCCGAGAGGCTCAGCCCGAGGTCGTAGGCGAAGGCCTTCGGCTCGTCGGCGACGATCTCGCGGAGCTTGCGGGTGAAAGCGGGGACGCTGACGTTGCTCATCGCGGCTCTCCTTTTCGGTTGGCCCCGCCAAAAAAAAGGCCACCGGTCCTTGCGGGCCGGTGGCCTTTCATTCGACGGAGGGGGTTCCGACTCTCTAGGCTGGGGAACCTCCCGCCGCCGCCAGGCCACCGGCCCGAATTCGCGTCCGCTTGGTCGCGCACGCCATCGGGCCGTGCCAGCTCACGGCGTCACGCACGACGCCGACCGGCTGATGCTGCGGCATCAGAAACAACGCGGTCGGCTGGGTCGAGCGTGCCATGGTTCCCGTCCTGGATTCCTTGTACGCCGGGCGGCGATCTCGATGCAAGGATGGCGTTTCCACGCTCGTCCCGGACTCACTCGTGCCGGAGGGCGACGATCGGGTCGAGCCGGGCCGCCCGCCGCGCCGGGTAGACCCCGAAGACCAGCCCCACGGCGCCGGAGAAGAGGAAGGCGAGGGCGACGGCGGACGGCGAGAGGAGGATGGGCCAGCCTGCCAGGTGGCCGATCAGGAGCGCCGCGCCGACGCCCAGGACCGTCCCGAGCACGCCGCCCGTCATGCTGAGCACCGCCGACTCGACGAGGAACTGGAGGAGGATGTGGCGCGCCTTGGCGCCGACGGCCAGCCGGATGCCGATCTCGCGCGTGCGCTCGGTCACCGACACGAGCAACACGTTCATGATCCCGATGCCGCCGACGACGAGCGAGATGGACGCGATGGTGGCGAGGAGCTGCGTCATCACCCGGCTCGCCACCAGCGACGCCTCGAACAGCTCGGCCATGTTGCGCACGGTGAAGTCGTCGTCCTGGCCGGGCGGCGTGCGATGGCGCTCGTGCAGCAGCCGGTGGATCTCCTGCTCCGCCGACACGGCTTCCTCCGGGCTCGGCGAGGAGATCATGATCAGGTTCACCGTGCCGAGGAACGCCGCGCCGATCACCCGCCGCTCGGCGGTGCCGAACGGGACGATCACGACGTCGTCCTGATCCTGCCCCCAGGACGTCTGTCCCTTGGCCGTGAGCACGCCGATCACGCGCAGCGGGACGTTCTTGGCCCGGATCGTCGCGCCGAGCGGGTCCTCGCCGGGCGCGAACAGCTTCTCGACGACGGTGCGGCCGAGGACCACGACCTTGGCGGCGCCGTCCTCGTCGGACGCGGTGAAGAAGCGGCCGCGGGCGAGCGGCCAGTCGCGCACCAGGGTGTAGGAGGGCGGGCTGCCCTGGATCGCCGTCGACCAGTTCTGGTTGCCGTACGTCACCTGTGCGATGTCGCGTTTCATCCAGGTCACCGCCGCCACGGACGGGCACTCCTTCTCGATCGCATGCGCGTCGGCGACCGTGAGCGTGCTGGCGCCGCCCCAGCCCGAGCGGATGCCGCCGGCCGTCGTCGCGCCGGGAAAGACCATCACGATGTTCGGTCCGAGGCTCGCGAGCTGCGCCTGGACGGACGCGTCGGCTCCCTGGCCGACGCTCACCATGGCGATCACCGCCGCGACACCGATCACCACGCCGAGCGCGGTCAGCGCCGAGCGCGTCCGATGGCGGCCGAGGGCCTGGAGCGCCGTGCGCACGGTCATGCGGGCGAGCTTCATGGCCGCACCTCCCGCCCGGCCGCGGGGCCGTCGGCGGCGATGCGGCCATCGCGCATGACGACGAGCCGGTCCGTGAACGCCGCGACGTCCGGCTCGTGGGTCACGATCACGACGGTCAGGCCCTGGCTCGCGTTGAGCGACCGGAGCAGCGCCATGATCTCCCGCGACGTCTGCGTGTCGAGGTTGCCGGTCGGCTCGTCGGCGAGCACGAGGCGCGGGCGGTTCACCAGGGCGCGCGCGATGGCGACCCGCTGCTGCTGGCCGCCGGAGAGCTCGTTCGGCAGGCGGCCGGCCGCCTCGGCCAGGCCCACCGCGGCGAGCGCCGCCTCGGCCCGGGCGCGGTGCTCGGTGAGCGGGGCCGCGCCGTAGACGAGGGGTAGCTCGACGTTCTCTCGCGCCGTCGTGCGCGGCAGGAGGTTGAAGCTCTGGAAGACGAAGCCGATCTTGGCGTTGCGGATCTCGGCCCGCCGGTCGGCGTCGAGGCGCCCGACGTCCTCGCCATCGAGGAGGTAGCGGCCGGCGGTCGGCCGGTCGAGGCAGCCGAGGATGTTGAGCAGCGTCGACTTCCCCGAGCCCGACGCTCCCATGACGGCGAGGAGCTCGCCGGCGCGAACCGCCAGGCTGACGCCGCGCAGCGCCTCGACGACGTTGGAGCCGTGGTCGAGCTCGTAGGTCTTGTGGAGGTCGCGGACGTCGATCAAGGGGGTGTCAATGGGCCCGCCGCGCGGGCGCGAAGCTCGGGGCGCTGCCGGGGGGCGCCGGTGGAGCGCTGCGGTGCAGCGCGGTGATGACACGGTCGCCCTCGCGGAGCCCGCCCGTCACCTCGGTGAAGCGGTCGTCCGCGATGCCCGTCGTGACGCCGACGGCGTGCGGATGCTCGTCCGCGCCGATCACCCATACGCGAGGGCCTCGCTCGCCGGGCGCGTCCGCGGCGGCCGCTGACCCGCTGTCTCCGGCGACCGCGGGCGGCCGGAAGCGCAGCGCGCCGGTCGGCACACGGAGCGCGTCGGGCCGGCTCGCCGTCGTGATGGTGACGTTCGCCGTCATGCCGGGCTTGAGACGCAGGTCCTCGTTCTCGACGCCGACGACGACGTCGTAGGTCACCACGTTCTGCACGGTCACCGGCGCATTGCGCACCTGCGCGACGCGGCCGCGGAAGGTGTCGGCGGGGTAGGCGTCGACGGTGAACGACACGTCCTGGCCAGGGGCGATGCCGCCGATGTCCGACTCGCTGACGCTCGCGTCGACCGCCATCTTGGCGAGGTCGCCGGCGACCAGGAAGAGCGTGGGCGTCTGGAACGTGGCCGCCACCGTCTGGCCGACGGCGACGTTCCGCGCCACCACCACGCCGTCGACCGGCGAGGTGATCTCGGTGTAGTCGAGGTTCACCTGGGCCTCGCGCAGCTTCGCCTCGGCGGACTGGATCTGCGCCTCGTCGAGGGCGACCTGGGCGCGCGCCTGCCGGTCCAGGCTCACCGCCAGGTCGAGGTCGCTGGCGGAGACGATGCCGCCGCCCCGCAGCGAGCGGGTGCGCTCGAGCGTGACGGCTCGCAGCGCCGCGTCGGCGCGATCCTTGTCGAGCTGCGCGCGGGCGTTGGCGAGCGCGGCGGTCGCGTCGTCCACCTTCACCTGGAACGGACGCGGGTCGATCCTGGCGAGCAGCTGCCCGCGTCGGACGGGGGTGTTGAAGTCGGCGTAGATCGCCTGGATCGGTCCCGAGACGTACGTGCCCACCTGCACGGTCGTCACCGGGTTGACGGTACCCGTGGCCGCGACGCTCGGGGTGATCGGCCCGCGGTCGGCCGGGGCGGTGACGTATTCGGGATCGCCGGCGCTCCGGCGCGTCCAGCCGAGGACCAGGTAGCCGACGACTCCGAGCGCGGCGAGGACGAGCCCGAGGGCGAGGCGGCGCATCTACTGCGCGATCATGAAGCGCCTCCGCCCCGAGTCAAGGCGTGCGGATCAGCCGGCGGCGCGCGGCCGGACGGGCAGCTCGGCTTCCGCCTCGCGCCGCACGCGGGCGAGCTCCTCGCGCCCGATCCCCTGCAGCGTCGGGTCCCGGCGCAGGAGGAGGACGATGCCTCCCGGCACCGACAGCGGGATCTTCTCGATCCAGAAGCCGAGGTTGCCGATCAGGAACGCCTTGGCGGCGCCCGCCCGGCTGCCGAGGAGCCAGACGAAGACGAGCTCGCGCACGCCCTCGCCCGAAGCCGACGGGGCGACGAACGTGCCGAAGGTCATCACCGCGGAAGCGAAGAGGACCTCGCTGGCGCGCACGTGCTGCGCCGCCAGCGACATCGCGTTGGCGAAGTACATGAGCGTCGTCGTGAGCTGACCGACGATCGCGAGGGCGAGGGCGAGGACGAGATACCTTCGGCGATCGCCGTACGCGGTGGCGGCGTCGACGGCGCTCGCCGCGAAACGCCGCGCTCGCTCGCCGGGCAGGAGGCGGAGCCAGCCGCGGAACCAGCCCGGTTGGAGGAGGATCAGGACGCCGAAGACGGCGGTGGCGGCGAGCGGCAGCTTCATGGCGCCCACCAGCTCGCCGATCGACTGCCCGTGCGTGATGCGCCCCGCAAACGGCATGAAGAGCAGGATCACGGCGAACAGACCGACCAGGCCGAGGACGCGCTCCACGGCCAGCACCGTGGTGCACTCGACGGGCCGCCGCGTCAGGCGAATCGTGTCGTAGAGGCGCCAGGCATCGAGTCCCATGGTGCTCGGCGTGACGATGCCGAAGTACCGGCCGATGAAGTAGCTCCGCGTGAGGAAGCCGAAGCCGAGCTCGATCCCCTGCCCGCGCAGCAGGACCTGCCAGCGCAGCACATTGGCGAAGATGCCGGCGAGCTTGATCGCCATCGCGGCGAGGAACCAGGGCAGGAAGACGCCCAGCCGCAGGCTGCGGATCTCGGCCCACAGCTCGCTCGGCTCCGCGGGCACGAGCTGGAATCCCTGCAGGCGGAAGTAGACCTCGGGCGGCGCCTCGGCGAGGCGTACCGGCACGAAGCGGCCGCCCGCGGCGGGCGAGAAGACGGTCACCAGGCCGCCCTCCCCGCAGTGCCGGAGCGGTTTGAAGCGGCGCGTCGAGCCGTCGGTGGTGCGCACGAACACGGCGCGCTCGGCGGCGGCCAGGCAGACGTCGGCCAGGGAGACGGGTACCCGTGGCGGGGGGAGCGGCGCGCCGTGCAGGCGCGCGCGCAGCCGGCCGACCAGGCCCGGGAAGTCGGGGTTGGTCGCCTCGAAGGTGCCGGGGACGGCGAGGTCCGCGGTCCGCACCGGCACGTAGCCGCCGCCGTACTCGATGAAGATGGCCACGAAGATCCCGAGCGTGACGGCGAACTTGAGCAGCAGGGCGAGCGTCTGCTTCATGCGGGAAAGCTAGCGCGGTCTGCGGGCAGCATACGCGTATGTTTATCGCACAGTTTTCGATGCCGACAAAACCGCGAGCGCCGCAGCGCCCCCGCGGGCGCGCTCTATGGCACCCGTTCGGGGCTCGTGATACAGAGCGCGCCGGAACGGATCGGTAGCCGAGCGGATCAGAAAGGGGGTGAGCTCAGGTGAAACGGATCGGCGTGATGATGGTCCTGGCGACAGCCGTGCTCGTCGGCTCGCCGGCGCTGGCGGCGCACAAGAGGCCGAGCGTCTCGTGCAAGCAGATCAAGGACGCGATCGCGGCCGGCAAGTCCGAAGAGGACGTGCAGAAGGACCTGAAGGTCTCGGCGGCGCGCGTGAAGAGCTGCACGGCTCCGGCGCCCGCCAAGCGCGGCAAGAAGTCGGCCAAGAAGACCTGACCCGGCGCCGCGCGGGACGGGAAGGAAGCAACGGCGGAGGGGCTCACGGCCCGCTCCGCCGTTCAGCTTCTGAAGCTCGGCCGCTCAGGCGTCGAAGTAGAGCGCGAACTCGTACGGGTGCGGCCTGAGACGCATGGCGCTCACCTCGTTCGCCATCTTCCACTCGATCCAGGTCTCGATGACGTCCGCCGTGAAGACGTCGCCCTTCAGCAGGAAGTCGTGGTCGCGCTTCAGGTGCTCGAGCGCCTCGTCGAGCGAGCCCGGCATCTTGGGCACGTCCTTCAGCTCCTCGGGCGTGAGGGCGTAGATGTCCTTGTCGAGCGGGTTGCCGGGGTTGAGGCGTCGCTCGACGCCATCGAGGCCGGCCATCAGCATCGCCGAGAAGGCGATGTAGCCGTTGCAGGCCGGATCCGGGAAGCGGACCTCGATGCGCTTGGCCTTGGGCGACGGCGAGTACATCGGGATGCGCACGCCCGCGGAGCGGTTGCGGCTCGAGTACGCGAGGTTGATCGGCGCCTCGAAGCCGGGCACCAAGCGGTGATAGGAGTTGGTGGTCGGGCAGGTGAAGGCGGCGAGCGCCGGCGCGTGCTTCAGGATGCCGCCGATGTAGTGCATGGCGAGCTCGCTCATGCCGCCGTACTTGTCGCCGGCGAAGAGCGGCTTCTCGCCCTTCCAGATCGACTGGTGGGTGTGCATGCCGCTGCCGTTGTCGCCGAAGATCGGCTTCGGCATGAAGGTCGCGGTCTTGCCGTAGCGGCGCGCGACGTTCTTGACGACGTGCTTGTACCACATGAGCGCGTCGCCCATCTTGACGAGCGACAGGAAGCGCAGGTCGATCTCGGCCTGCCCGGCGGTTGCCACCTCGTGGTGGTGCTTCTCGACCCGGTAGCCGAGCTTCTCGAGCTCGCGCACCATCTCGCCGCGGATGTCCTGCTGGGTATCCGTCGGCTGCACGGGGAAGTAGCCCTCCTTGTAGCGGGGCTTGTAGCCGAGGTTCTTGCTCGCGACGACCTGGCCGCTGCGGTCGTTCAGCGTGTCCGACTCTCGACCCGTGTTCCACTGCCCCTCGGCGGAGTCGATCAGGTAGAAGCCCGTGTGCTGGTTCTGCTCGTACCGGACCTCGTCGAAGACGAAGAACTCGGGCTCGGGCCCGAAGTAGGCGACGTCGCCGATGCCGGTCGATTTGAGATACGCCTCGGCCTTGCGCGCGATGTTGCGCGGGTCGCGCGAGTAGTCCTCCTTGGTGACCGGGTCGACGATGTTGCAGATCAGGCTGAGCGTCGGCAGCGCCGTGAACGGGTCCATCACCGCGGTGGTGGGATCCGGGACGACCAGCATGTCCGAGGCGTGGATCGGCTGCCAGCCGCGGATCGACGAGCCGTCGAACCCGTTGCCCTCCTCGAACAGCTCCTCGGTCAGCTCGCTGGGTGGGATCGTGAAATGCTGCCAGATGCCGAGCAGGTCGAGGAACTTCAGGTCCACGGCCTCGATCTTGTTGTCCTTCGCGAACTTCAGCACGTCCTTTGATGTCTGGGTTGCCATACCGAGCCCCTCCTCCGGCTCAAAAGTTAGATCGCGTCGCCGCCTCGCTCTCCCGTGCGGATGCGAACCACCTCCTCGATCGGCAGGACGAAGATCTTCCCGTCGCCGATCCGCCCCGTCTTTGCTGCCTTCTCGATCGTTTCCACCACGTCCGTCACCTGCTCGTCGCGCACGATGATCTCGAGTTTCACCTTCGGCAGGAAATCGACGACGTACTCGGCCCCCCGGTAGAGCTCGGTGTGCCCCTTCTGCCGTCCGAAGCCCTTCACTTCGCTCACGGTGATGCCCTGCACCCCGATGGCGGAGAGGCTCTCCTTCACCTCGTCGAGCTTGAACGGTTTGATGATCGCCTCGACCTTCTTCATGGATGCCTCCGCGCGCCCGGGATGCGGGCCACTCGTTTATGCCACGCCGTCGTTCCTTGTAAAGATCGTCGCCTTCACTCCGCCACCTTGGCGGCGAGCGCGGCGGGATGCTCGATCGACCGCGCCGCGAACGCGCTCTGCCCGATCGGCCCGTAGCCGCCCGCGCCGAACACGTAGGCGCTCTCGCCGTGCTGCGAGAGATCGAGCCCCGCGAACTCGTCGTCGTCGGCGGCGCGCAGCCCGCCCGTCACCGCGCTGGTGATCGCCAGGCACGCGAGCGAGCCGGCGATGGCGAGCCCGTAGGAGACGAGCACGGCGAGCACCTGGTTCCCGAGGAGTCCCCACTGCCCCGAGATGAAGAGCCCTTCGCTCACCGCCGGACCCTTGGGCGCGAAGACGTCGGGATTGATGCGCGCCGTCGCCCACAGCCCCGTGGCGATCGCGCCCCACGTGCCGCCCACGCCGTGCACGCCGACGACGTCGAGGGCGTCGTCGTACCAGCCGAGCGCGGCCTTCAGGTTGCACGCCGAGTAGCAGAGGACGCCGGCCACCGCGCCGATGACGAGGGCCGGCATCGGCTCGACGAAGCCCGACGCCGGCGTGATGGCGACGAGGCCGGCGACCGCGCCGCTCGCCGCCCCGAGCACCGTCGGCTTCCCCTTGCCGAGCCACTCGGCGCCCATCCACGAGAGCGCCGCGGCGGCCGTCGCGGTGTTGGTGGCGACGAAGGCGCTGGTCGCGAGCGCGTTCGCGGCCACGGCGCTGCCCGCGTTGAAGCCGAACCAGCCGACCCAGAGGAGCGCGGCGCCCGTCACCGTCAGGGGCAGGTTGTGCGGCGGCATGGGCTCGCTGCCGAAGCCGAGACGCTTGCCGATCACGATCGCGCAGACGAGCGCCGACGTCCCGGAGCTGATGTGCACGACGGTGCCGCCCGCGAAGTCGAGCGCGCCCCAGACCTTGCCGACGAGGCCGCCCGTGCCCCACACCATGTGCGCGAGCGGGTCGTAGACGAGCGTCGCCCAGAGCAGCGAGAAGACGACGAAGGCGCTGAACTTCATGCGCTCGGCGAACGCGCCGGTGATGAGCGCGGGCGTGATGATGGCGAACATCGCCTGGTAGATCATGTAGGTCTGGTGCGGGATGGTCGGCGCGTAGTCGGCGTTGGGCGTGAGGCCGACATGCCGGAGCCCCAGCCACTCGAGCCCACCGACGACGTGGCCGTGGTCGGGCCCGAACGCCAGGCTGTAGCCCCACAGCACCCACTGCACGCTGATCAGCGCCATCATGATGAAGCTCTGCATGACGACGCTGAGCGTGTTCTTGCTGCGCACGAGTCCGCCGTAGAAGAGCGCGAGCCCCGGCGCCGTCATCATGAGGACCAGCGCCGACGAGGTGAGCATCCACGCGGTGTCGCCGGAGTCGATCTTGGGGACCTCGTCGGCGAGCGCCGGAGCCGCGCGGCCGAGAATTCCCACGGCCGCCACGAACAGGCCCGTACGCCACGGCAGCGTTGCCCTGCACGACCGATTGGTGATCGCCATGCTGGTCCCCCTGCTCGCCTTGATGCGAGCAGCAACCCTGGTGCCACGGTCGAGGGCTCGGTGGCAAGAGAAGGGGAACCAGGGACGTGGTCGGCGAAAACCCGCGATGCCCAAGCCGTGGGCGGCGCCTGCTTTTTGTGCAGCGGGAGGTCTGTACCGACGTGGAGCCGGCGGGGGCTTCGCGGGCAGGAAGCCCGCGACCGGAGCGACGTCAGACCCGCAGCCGACCCCGCTGGCGGCGTTCCTTCCGCCGCTGCGCCAGTCGCGCGAGACCCCAGCCCGCGAGCATGCCGGCGATGAGCGCCGTCCAGGGGACGCCGGCCACGCCGTCCGCGGCCGGGTCGGCGGATGCAGCCGGGAGCCGCTCGTCGAGGCGGCGGGAAAGGTCTCGGTCCACGGTCGCCAGCCGCTCGAGCTCGGTGCGCAACCGTTCGATGTCCGCCGCCGTCGCGGGCTCCGGACGGTCACGAAGCGCATCAAGGTCGGCTCGGAGCGCACGGACCTCGTCGAGAAGTCCGGCGGCTCCCGAGCCGGAGTCCGCCACCCGAGCCCCGCCCGGCGCGACGTCGACCGCGGTCGCCATCGCGCGCCTGGCCGGAACGGGTGCGCCCGCGAAACCCACCGCGAGCGCCAAGCCGAGGGACCGGCTCCAGCCCTTCACTCGAGAGCGCCTCCAGAAGGCCCTTCTCCCCCGCGGCGCACCACGACAGTCGGGGTGACTGGATTTGAACCAGCGGCTCCTGCGTCCCGAACGCAGTGCTCTTCCAGGCTGAGCTACACCCCGTGCAGGAACGCCGTGGGAGAGTAGTCGCTGTTAACACACCCGCTCCAGAAAAGGAAGGTCGCGGTGGGTGCTGAGACGGGCCGTTTCACCGGCGCGTTCACGGCAGCCCGGCACCGTGCGGGTTCCTGCGTCTTTCCGCCCGGCATGCGGCTTGCCTTTGCGGACCGGCCAGCGGCGCCGCGGGGGCGCCAGAAGGAGGTGGAGATGCAACGGATCAGCAAGGCGGTGGTGGCGGGGCTCCTCTGCGGGCTCATGCTCGTCGGGTCCGGGCGCGGCGCCGTCGCCGCCGGCGCCGCGCCGGTCGAAGAGGGACGCCGCGTCGACCTGAACACGGCGAGCGCGGAAGAGCTCGCGCGGCTCCCCGGCATCGGGCCGGCGAAGGCGCAGGCGATCATCGAGCACCGCGCGCAGGAGCCCTTCGCGAAGCCCGAGGACCTGATCAAGGTCAAGGGGATCGGCGAGAAGCTCTACGACCGGCTGAAGGACCAGATCACCGTGGGCGAGCAGAAGCCCGTTTCCAAGGGCCGCGGCGGCTGAGCCGCGGCGTGTGGCCGGAACCGGGGGCGGGCCGAAAACGAGGGCGGGCGGCCCGTCCCCCCGGCCTGACGTCAGCGCGCGCCGCCGCGCAGCGCGCGGATCGCGGCGGCGTAGTCGTGGGACTCGAAGACGGCCGATCCCGCGACCAGGACGTCCGCACCGGCCTCCGCCGCGAGCGAGGCGTTGTGAGGCTTGATGCCGCCGTCCACCTCGATGAGGAAGCGGGTGCCCGTCTCGGAGCGCAGCCGCCGCGCCGCGGCGAGCTTCTCCAGCGACCCCTCCACGAACACCTGCCCGCCCCAGCCGGGATTCACGCTCATGACCAGCAGCAGATCGATCAGCTTCATGAACGGCCGCACCTGCTCGAGCGGCGTCGGTGGGTTGAGCGCGAGGCCGGGCCGGGCGCCGGCCGCCCGGATCGCGGCGAGCGTGGCCGGGACGTCGGTCTCGGCCTCGACGTGCACCGTGACGCCGGTCGCGCCGGCGCGCACGAACTCGGAGACGTGGCGCTCGGGGTGTTGAATCATGAGGTGCACATCGAGGGGCAGCGTCGTGGCGCGGCGCAGCGCCTCGACCACCGCTGGCCCGACGGTGATCGGCGGCACGAAGTGTCCGTCCATGACGTCGACGTGGAGCCAGTCGGCGCCGGCGGCGGCGGCCGCTCGCACCTCGTCCGCGAGCCGGCCGAAGTCGGCCGACAGGATGGAGGGCGCGATCGCCGGCACGACCGTCGTGTAACGGAAGGTCGCCTGCGATTCCAGGGCAATGTCCCGTGCTTCAGTCGCGCGCGCGCAGGCGGGCCGCGAAGAAGCCGTCCAGGCCGTGGAGGTGGGGCAGGGTGCGGAAGAACCCCTTGCCGTCGGCGAGCGGAGCCGCGGCCGGCGGCAGATGGTCGCGGACATCCTCGACCACCAGGCGCGGATGGGCCGCCGACAGCGCGGCGACGACCTGCTCGTTCTCCTCGGACGCGAGGGTGCACACGGCATAGACGAGGACACCGTGCGGCCGGACGAGGGGCGCAACGCCGGCGAGGATCTCCCGCTGGAGCGCCGCGAAGCGTGGAATGTCCTCCGGCCGCCGGCGCCAGCGGAGCTCGGGGTGACGGCGCAGCGTGCCGAGGCCGCTGCACGGCGCGTCCACCAGCACGGCGTCGAACGAGCCGGCGAGGGGCGGATGCCGCGCGTCGCCCGCGGCGGCCACGACGGTGCGGGCGCCGAGGCGCGTCGTCTCCACGAGCACCCGGCGGAGGCCGCCGGGGCGCCTGTCGAGCGCGAGGACGAAGGCCTCCGCCCCGAGCAGCTCCGCGACGTGCGCGGTTTTTCCTCCCGGCGCGGCGCAGGCATCGAGCACCCGCATCCCGGGCTCGAGGCCGAGGAGCGGCGCGATCAGCTGCGAGGCCTCGCCCTGGAAGGCGAAGCGGCCCTCGTGCCAGGCGCCGAGCGCGCGCAGCCGCGCGGCGCCGTGCTCGACCAGAAGCCCGCCCGGCGCCCACGGGCCCGGCGTCGTGGAGAGGCCGTCGGCCGCGAGCTCCGCCTGGAGCGCGTCCCTCGTCGTGACGGTCCGATTGGCACGCAGCGCCGTCGGCGCCCGCTCGTTGTTGGCCGCGAGCAGCGCGGGCAGCGCCTCCGCGCCGAATTCGTCGGCCCAGCGGGCGACCAGCCAGCGCGGATGCGACCACTCGACGGCGAGGCGTCCGAGCGGATCGCCGGCGGCGGGCGGGAGCGCGAGGCCGGCAGCGCCCAGCGCCGCAGCGCGCCGGAGGACCGCATTGACGAGCCCGCTCGCTCCCGCCCCTGCCGTGCGGGCCAGCCGGACACTGGCGTCGACCGCCGCATAGGCCGGCACGCGGTCGAGAAAGAGGAGCTGGTAGAGGCCGAGACGGAGCGCGGCGCGGACGGGCGCATCGAGACGGTCGACCGCCGTGTCGCGCACGAGCTGGGCCAGGTGGGCGTCGAGGCGGCCCTGCCAGGCGAGGGTCCCGTAGACGAGCCGCGTCGCCAGTGCCTGCTCGCGCGGCGGAAGGGGCGTGTCGGCGAGCCGGCGCGCGAGCAGGACGTCGGCAAAGGCCGCGGTGCTCTCGACCCGGATGAGGACTTCGAAGGCGAGACGCCGGGCGTCGGTCGCCGCCGTCCTCACGCGGCGCCGAGGCATGTGCCGGGCGGCACGGGATGGCCGGCGAGGAAGTCGGCCGCCGCGAGCCGGCGCCTCCCCTCGAGCTGCACCTCGAGCAGCCGGAGCCGACCCGCGCCCGTCATGACCAGGATGCCACCGGGGCCGGTGTCGAGCACCGCGCCGGGCGGCGCGGCGGCCGGCCCCGGCTCGGGAACCGCGCGGTGCACCTTCAGGACGCGCCCGCCGAACGTGGTGAACGCCGAGGGGACGGGGGCGAAGGCTCGCACGACGCGCGCCAGCTCTTCCGCGGGCCGCCACCAGTCGAGCCGGCCCTGCTCGCGCTCGATGCGTGGCGCGAAGGTGACGCCTTCGGTCGGCTGCGGGCGCGGACGCAGCGTGCCCTTCTGGAGGCCGTCGATCGCCTCGGCCAGCGCCGCGGCGCCGAGATGGGCGAGCCGGTCGCCGAGGGTGCCGGCGGTGTCGTCGTCGGCGATCGGCGTCTGCCGCTCGAGGAGGATGTCCCCGGCATCCATCTCCTCGTTCATCACCATGATGGCGACGCCGGTCACCCGGTCGCCGGCCAGGATCGCCCACTGGACCGGCGCGGCGCCGCGGTGTCTGGGCAGCAGCGAGGCGTGGACGTTGATCGCGCCGTGCGGCGGGATGTCGAGCACCGGCCGCGGCAGGATCTTCCCGTACGCCGCGACGACGATCAGATCGGGTGCGAGCCGCCGGAGCTGTTCCTGGAACACGGCATCCCGCACGCGCTCCGGCTGGAGCACCGGGACACCGTGGGCGAGGGCCAGCCGTTTGGTTTCCGGTGCGACGAGCGCGAGTCCGCGGCCGCGCGGCCGGTCGGGCTGAGAGACGACCGCCACCACCGGGTCGGGGCGGGCAAGCAGATGCTCGAGGATCGGGCACGCGAAGGCGGGCGTGCCCATGAAGACGATGCGCCAGGGGGTCACGGCTCTGCCGCGCCCCGCCGGTTAGATGAGGACGGGGCGCGCTCCGGTCGCGCCCTTCCGCCCCTGCCGCTCGAGCTTGCGCCGCCGAGCGCGGTAGAGGTCGCGCTTCAGCCGCGAGAGACGGTCGAGGAAGAGCTTGCCCTCCAGATGATCGATCTCGTGCTGCAGCGCGACCGCGAGCAGCTCCTCGCCCTCGACCTCGACCTCCTGCTCCTCGGGCGTCCAGGCGCGCACCAGGACGCGGCGCGCGCGCGTCACGGGCGCCGTGAGATCCGGCACCGAGAGGCAGCCCTCCTCCCAGACGATGGTGCCCTCGCGCTCGACGATCTCGGGGTTGATGAGCTTCAGGAGGCGCTTCCCCGGCGACTCGTCCTCGTCGTGCACGTCGAGCACGATGACGCGCTGGCTGACGCCCACCTGGGTCGCGGCGAGGCCGACGCCCGGCGCGGCGTACATCGTCTCGGTCAGGTCCTCTATCAGCCGCACCACGTCGGAGCCGATACACGCCACCGGGGCAGCGCGCTGCTTGAGGAGCGAGTCTGGGTAGGCGAGTATCGGACGGAGGGGCATGGCGGGGCGAGGCGGGCCAACTCCGATTCATAACATGCTGTACGGATCGACATCAACGGCGAGCCGGACGTGCGCGCGGCCGAGCGCGGGTCCGCAGGCGGCGGCGAGCCGCGCGAGCGCGCGCAGCGCGCGCACGTCGGGCGCGCGCAGGAGGATCTGCCAGCGATACCGGCCGCGCACCCGCTCCACGGGCGGCGGCGCGGGGCCGAGGACCGCGTCGTCGGCGAGCTGGAGGGCGCGCGCCTGGCGGCGGAGCCGCGCCGCGACCTCGCGCGCGGCGTGCTCGACGCGCGCGCCGTCGCGACCCTCGAGCCGGAGGTTCACCAGGCGCGAGAAGGGCGGGTAGCCGAGCGCCCGGCGCCGCTCGAGCTCCCGCGCCATGAAGCCCGCGTAGTCGTGCGTCGCGGCGGCGGCGACGCTCGGATGCTCGGGACGGAAGGTCTGCACGATCACCCGGCCGGGCGCGTCGCCGCGGCCGGCGCGCCCGGCCACCTGCACGAGGAGCTGGAAGGTACGCTCGGCGGCGCGGAAGTCGGGGACGTTGAGCGAGAGGTCGGCGAGCAGCACCGCGACCAGCGTCACGCCGGGCACGTCGTGACCCTTGCTCACCATCTGCGTGCCCACGAGGATATCGGTGTCGCCCGACTGCCAGCTCCCGAGGATGCGTCGCTGCGCACCCGGCCGCTGGGCGGCGTCGCGGTCCAGCCGCTCGACGGCGGCGAGCGGGTGGACCGCGCGCAGCGCGGCCTCGATCTGCTCCGTGCCGACGCCGAACGCGGCCAGCGGCGGTCCCCCGCAGGCGGGGCACGCCGGCGGCGGGCGACGGCGATGATGGCAGTGATGGCACACCAGCGCGCGCGCCGCCCGGTGCCAGGTGAGCGTCACGCTGCAGTGCGGGCAGGTCGCCGCCACGCCGCACGCCGGGCACTGGAGGTAGGCGGCGAAGCCGCGGCGGTTGAGGAAGACGAGCGTCTGCTCGCCGCGGGCGAGGTTCGCGGCGAGCGCCGCACTGAGCTCGTCGGTCAGCAGCCCCGGCGGTCGCCCGCGCAGACGCACGAGCTCGATCGGCGGCAGCGGGTGGGCGGTCGGCCGGTCGGGCAGCTCGAGGAGCACGTGGCGGCCGTCACGGGCGGCCTGGTAGCTCTCGGCCGACGGCGTCGCCGAGGCCAGCACCACCACGGCGCGGGCCAGGCGGGCGCGCACGATGCCCACGTCGCGCGCGTTGTAGCGCAGCCCGTCCTCCTGCTTGTAGGCCGGGTCGTGCTCCTCGTCGACGACCACGAGGCCGAGCCGCGGCAGCGGCGCGAAGACGGCCGAGCGCGCGCCGACCACCAGCCGTGCGCCGCCGTGGCGGACCCGCCGCCACTCGTCCCAGCGTTCGCGCGGCCCGAGCCCGCTGTGCAGGACGGCCAGCGCGTCGCCGAAGCGGGCGCGCACGCGGTCCACGAGCTGATGCGTGAGCGCGATCTCCGGCACCAGCAGCAGCACGTCGCGCCCGGCGGCGAGGGTGTGCTCGGCGGCGGCGAGGAAGACCTCCGTCTTGCCGCTGCCCGTGACGCCGTGCAGCAGGAAGGACGCCGCGTCTCTGGACGCGATGGCCGCGGCGATGGCGTCGAGCGCGCTCCGCTGGGCCGGTGCGAGCGCGGGCCGCGGCGCTGCGGTTTCCGCACCCGGTGGGCGTCGGCGCGGGCGGAGCCCCGCTTCGGCCAGCCCGGCCGCGACCAGCGCCCGTACGGCCGGCGCGTCGAGCCCGCCGGCGCGCGCCGCCTGGCCGCCGAGCTCACCGCCAGGCGCGGCGCACAGCACCCGGTAGGCGCGGGCGCGCGCCGGGGCACGGCGCGCGAGGGCCGCTTCCTCCTCGGGCGTGAGCCGGCGCAGCAGGCGGACGACGCGTTCGCGGCCGGGAGCCGGCAGGGCCACGGGGACGACGGCGGCGAGTACCTCGGCGAGCGAGGCCAGGTAGTAGCCGGCCGTCCAGCGGCAGAGCTCGAGCAGGTCGGGCGGCACGAAGGGATCCGCGTCCAGCACGTCGAGGATGGGGCGGAGCTCGCCGGGTGGCGCGACGTCGACGAAGCCGGCCACCACGCCCGTGCGCGTCTGCCGCCCGAGCGGCATGCGGACCCGCATGCCGGGTCGGACGAGCGGGCGCAGCGGCTCGGGCACGCGATAGGTGAAGAGGTCGTGCAGCGGCACGGGCGGGAGCGGTGCAATTTGGACGAGGCCGTGCATCCCTGGCCAGCGTGTTAGAGACGACGCTCCCGCCTGTCAATTTTCGGACGCGTCACGAACACACCCCGCTGCCACGAATTGAACGCTCGCGTTGCAGCCGCTCGCCGAGAAACGTGTGGTTTCCGGGCTTCCGGGGGTGGCACCTCGCTTGCTCCTCGACGGGCAGCCCCTCCTTTCTGCACACGAGAAGACCTGGCCGCGATGGGCGCGGCCGGGTCTTCTCGTTTCTGGGCTCCGCTCGTCGCCGGAACGCCGGCACGTGGGTTGCACATCCTGCCCGCCCGACGCGAGCGAGTGGGAGAAAACACTCGCAACATTAGCTAACTATGCTTTGACAAGCCGTAGGGCCGGGCGCATACTCGCCGCGGGGTTCAGGTCGCGGGCGCCTGCCAGGCTCGAGGGGGTTGGTTGTGGAGATGAGGAGGATCAGGCCTTGGCGCCAGCAGAAGGTGTGACCCCGCGCTCGCTCGTCCGGCGCGTCCTCGCCGCCAAGCTCTCGAATCCCTTTCGCCGCGCGGCCGGGTTTCTCGTGCTGGACATCGGGTCTAGCAGCGTGAAGCTGGCCGAGGTGCACCATGGTCCCAGCGGACCGCGGCTCGCGACCCTCGACATGGCCCCCCTGCCCCCCACCGTGGTGCAGTCGAACGTGGTGCAGGACGAGGGGCCGGTGGTCGATGCCGTCCGGGCCATCATGGCGCGCCGCGGCGTGCAGGCGCGGCAGGTGATCACGGCCGTGCCCGGGCCCGCGGTCATGGTGAAGAAGGTCCTGCTGCCCGCCCAGACCGGCGCGGCGGTCGAATCGGCGGTGCTCGCCGAGGCGGGGCACTTGATCCCGGACTCCCTCGACAACGTCAACCTCGACTACCAGGTCATCGACCTGATCGAGGCCGGCAACAAGATGGAGGTCCTGGTCGTCGCGGTGAAGAAGGAGATCATCAACAGCTACACCAACGCCATCCGCGCGGCCGACCTGGAGCCGGTCGTGGTCGATGTGGACTACTTCGCGCTCGAGAACATGTTCGAGCTGAACTACGACCCGCCCGGGGGGCACCCCCTGGCGCTGGTCAACATCGGCGCCCGCTACTCCTCGATCAACATACTCAAGAACGGCCGCTCGACCTTCACGGGAGATGTCCCGGTCGGAGGGGCCGAGTACAACGACGCGCTCGTCCGCCAGCTCGGGGTGTCCCCGGCGGACGCCGAGGCGCTGAAGCAGGGGCGGGCCGCCGGCGGCGCCGACCCGGCCGCGGCCGAGCAGGTCCTCGCCTCGGTCACCGAGCTCATCGTCGAGGAGATCCAGCGCGCGCTCAGCTTCTTCTGGACCGCCGCCACCGACGAGCCGCTCGGCGCCGTCTTCCTCTCCGGCGGGCCGGCACGCATGCCCGGGCTGTCCGCCGAGCTCAAGCAACGGCTCGACTGCGTGGTCGAGGTGGCGGATCCCTTTCGCCGCGCGCAGGTGGAGCGCCGGGTCGACCGGCTGCTCATCGAGGCGAGCGGCCCGTCCCTCGCCATTGCCGTCGGCCTGGCCACCCGCCGTCCGGGGGACAAATGATCCGCATCAACCTGCTGCCCGCCGAGGACGCGGCGCGCGCCGCGGGGCGCCGCCACGACCTGGCGCTCGGGGTGCTCGTGCTCGCCATGGCCACCTTCGGGCTCATCGTCGCCCACACCTGGCAGCGCGCGCGGGTCGTCGTTGCCGAGCGCGAGCAGCGGCGCATCACGCAGGAGCTGGTCGCGATTCAGGGACCGTACGCCGACGTGACGCGCATGGAGCAGCAGAAGCAGGAGCTGCGCGAGAAGCTGCGCGTGATCGCCGAGCTGGAGGCACGGAAGGTCGGTCCCGTGCGCCTGCTCGAGGACCTCTCGGGTGCGACGCCCGACAAGCTCTGGCTCCTGGAATTCGCCGACACCGGCGGCGCGGTGAAGATCTCTGGGCTCGGCGTCGACGAGCAGACGGTGGCGGACTTCCTGCGCCGGCTCGCGAGCTCACCGTACTTCCGGCGGATCGACCTCGAGGAGACGAGCCAGGTGGACCAGGACGGCATCAAGCACAAGAAGTTCGTGATCAGCGGCGAGATCGACTACACGGGCGGCGGCCCGCGCGGGGCGACCGAGGCGTCCGCCGCCAGGCCCGGCAAGGGCCCGGGAGCGGGACGATGATCCTCGGGGTGCTCGACGACGTGCTCGATCGGCCAACCGGGCAGAAGCTCGGGCTCCTCGCCGGCGTCATCGTCGCCGTCGCGGTGCTCGACTGGCAATACTGGTACGGCCCGCAGGCGCGCGCCCTCACCGAGGCGCAGAGCCGCGTCACCGAGCGGCGTCTCGAGCTCGAGGGCAAGCGGGCGAAGGCGAACGCGCGCGCCGAGGCCGAGCGCCAGCTCCGCGATCTGACGGCCGAGCTGCGCCGCGCCCAGGCCCGGCTCCCCGACCAGCGCGAGATCGCCGACCTGCTCTCGAGCATCGCGGCGAGCGGGCGCTCCGCGGGCCTCGAGATCACGCTCTTCCGTCAGAAGCCCGAGGCCTACCACGACTTCTACGCCGCCGTGCCGGTGGAGATGCAGATGCGCGGGACGTACCACGAGCTCGCGACCTTCCTCGATCGGGTGAAGCGGCTCGACCGCATCGTGAACGTGACGGACATCCACCTGACGAAGCCGCACATCGACAACGAGCGCATGCTGCTCGAGGCGACCTGCATGGTGACCACCTTCCGCTTCCTCGACGAGGCCGAGCGGCAGAAGCTGCTCGAGGAGAAGAAGAAGAAAGAGGGCGGGAAGGGCGCGTGAGGATGTCCATGAGCCGACGGATGGTCTGGGGTCTACTGCTGGCGGTCGGGATCGCGACCGCAGCTCGGGCGCAGGCGCGGAGCGGCGTCGTGCCGGCGGTCGAGCCCGCGCCGGCGGCCGAACCGGCACGGGCCGTCGAGCCGGAGGACGATCCACCCTACGACTCCGCGGGGCGGCGTGACCCGTTCAAGCCGCCGCGGGCGGTGACGGCCACGCTGTCGGGGGAGGCCCGCACGCCGCTCCAGCGCTACGAGGTCGGACAGCTCAGGCTGGTGGCCATCATCTACGAGGCGCACGAGCCGCGCGCCGTCGTCGAGGACGACGACGGGCTCGGCTACATCCTGAAGGCCGGCACGCTGGTCGGCGCGAACGGCGGCCACGTGCGGACGATCGAGCGCGGCCGGATCGTGATCGAGGAGGACTCGGTGGACTTTTACGGCGAGCACCATCCGACTGACGTTGTGCTGGAGCTACGGACGGCCGAGAGGGGGAAGCGATGAGGAGGTTCCAGCCTGCCGTGCTGGCGCTCATGCTCGGAGCAGCATGCGCGCCCGCGAGGACCGCGTCCGTCTCGGGGTCGGCCTCGCTCGCGATCGCGGACGACGGGATCGGCAGCGCCGATCCGGCCGTCGCGGACGATCATACGCCCGCCGGCGACGCGCCCGCGGGCGAGGCGCCCGCCCCCGAGGCGGTGGCGCCCGAGGTCTCGGATGCGCCGTGGGTCGCCGTGCGCAGCGTGGACGTGGAGCGCGCCGGCACGGGCCGGCGCGTCACGATCGCGCTGACGCGCGCGCCCGACGGGCTCCGGGAGTTCCTGCTCGGCAAGCCGCCGCGGCTGGTGATCGACCTCGAGGGTCCGCACGCGCCCGACGCGCAGCGAGAGGCACGCTTTCCGCTGACCGACAGCGTCGTGTCGCGGGCCCGTGTGGCCGCGCACGAGGGGCGCCTGCGCGTCGTGCTGGACCTTGGCCGGAGCCTTCGCCAGCACGCGGTTCGTGCCGACGGCGCCACGCTGATCGCCGAGCTCGGCGATACCTCCGACCCGGTCGCGGAGGCCGCGCCGCCCGAGCCCGCCGTCGAACCCGTGGCGTACGTGGCGTCCGCGGCCGAGCCCGCGCCTGCGCCCGCGGCCGAGCCGGCACCGCCGCCGGTGGTCGAGGCTGCGCCTCGACGCCCGCTCGACCCGCCGCCTCCACCCGTGGCCGATCCGCCGGCACCGGATCCCGCGCCTGAAGTCGAGCCTGCGCCGGCCCCGCCGCTTCCTCCCCGTCGCGCGGCGGTCCCCCGGCCGAAGGAGCATCACGCGACGCCCGCGACCGGCGGCACGGCGGGCTTCAACGGGGAGCGCATCTCCCTGGACTTCAAGGACGCGGACATCCAGAACGTGCTCCGCGTGCTGGCCGACGTGAGCCACCTGAACATCATCGCCACCGACGACGTGAAGGGGAAGGTGACGCTCCACCTGACCGACGTCCCATGGGACCAGGCGCTCGACCTCGTGCTGCGCTCGAACCGGCTCGAGATGAGCCGCCAGGGGAACGTCGTGCGCATCTCGACCGTGGCGCGGCTCAAGGAGGAGCGCGAGGCGTTGCGGGCCGCCCAGGAGGCGGAGCGGGAGCTCGAGCCCCTGCGCGTCAAGTACGTCAAGGTCAACTACGCCCGCGCCGACG
>VBKF01000164.1 GCA_005888095.1 Deltaproteobacteria bacterium
GAAGGTAACGGCAGTGCCTTGCGTGGTTCTCGCGCCGGGCCCCATGCTATCTTCGTGCACGTGAGCGGCGAGCGGCGCCGGGCCACCTACGAGGACCTCTGCAAGGTACCCGACCACCTCGTGGCCGAGATCATCGACGGCGAGCTCATATCTCCCTCGACGGGCGCGCTCGATCGCGGGCGCAAGATGCAGGTCTACGCTCGCGAGCGGTTGGGACATCTCTGGATCGTGGACCCGAGCCCACGTACCCTGGAGATCTACAGCCTCGAGGACGGACGCTGGGTCGTGTTGGGCACGCACGCAGGGAGCGCGCACGTCCGTGCCGAGCCGTTCGAAGCCGTCGAGCTCGTCACGACTCGCTGGTGGCGCGAGCCGTAGTAGCGACCGCGAGCTGGGCCCGATCCACTACTTCGCCGCCGGCGTGTCCACTACCTTCACCCGGTAGTCCGTGAACGCCGGCGTCTCCTCCTTGAGGAGGCTCCCTCGAAACCGCTCCTCCGCCCCCGCCGCGAGCGGCTTCACCTTCCCCGACGCGAGCAGCGCCTTCGCGTCGACGTCCGGCACCCCCAGCGCCTCGGCGCTCTCGTTGTACGTCTCGGTCGACGCCACCACCTTCCCGTGCTCGTCGACCACTTCGATGCGGAGCTTCACGTAGCCGAGCGCGTGCCCGCTCGTGTTCCTGAGCCGCCCGACGACGTTGTAGAACTGAGCGCCGTAGCCCGACTCCCAGCGGCCGTGGTGCTCGAGGACCTCCGCGTCGGGCCCCGCGGCCCACGCGGCGGCGACGAGCAGGGCGAGCGCCGCGACTCGCACGGCCGCTCAGTCCGACATGTGCGTCAGCGTGCGCAGCGAGAAGTAGCCCGGGTCCCAGTTGCGCTCGATGAACGAGCTCTGGTAGCGCCCCCCGAGCGCCGCACGGTTGATCTTGTCGTTGACGCCGATGACGAGGTTCGGGAACACCGCCGAGAACGTCTCGTCGTTCTTCACGAAGTGATAGCCGCAGGCCGCCGTGTAGAAGTACTCGCCCGCCCGGTTGTGCACCAGCTTCCAGTAGATGCGATACATCTCCCGGTCGAAGTACATGATGACCTTGCCGAAATTGTAGTACGGGTCGCTCGACTGCCCCTCGACGATCCAGACCGGGCGCTGCACGAAGACGAGGTTCTCCTGGATCCACCAGGGGGCGCCGCGGCTGCCCGGCAGCTCGTAGCCGGCCTTCATGTACGGGGTCTCGACCACGTAGCGGCTCGGGTTCACCTGCCGCATCTGGAACGGCGTGGGCTTGAGGACGGGCGCCAGGATGGTGCCCTGGCCGACCAGCTTCCACTTGTAGTACTCCACCTTGCCGCCGTAGCAGTTGAGGTCGTCGGCGAAGATGTCGAGGCCCTGCACGGGCTCGGAGCGCGTGGCGGCGTTGACGCGGCGGGCGCGGCGCGTCTGGGGCACGTAAGCCCAGATCGCGTCCTGGCTGTCCCAGTCCCAGTAGCGCTTGGTGAGCGCCGAGAAGCCCTCGACGTCCTGCGGCTCGAGGGCCGCCGTGACCCCCTGGCCCTCGAGCTTCTCGGGGTTGTCCTTGAGCTTCCCGTCGAGGCGTCCCTGGTAACCCATCGTATGCACGAAGGCCTTGATGCGCCGGAACTCGCCCGACGAATCGACACCGTTCAGCGTGAAGGTGGCACCTCCGCCGCCGGCGCCGCTGCCAGCGAAGGTGAAGTTCCAGGCGATCTTGCAGCCGGCCTGCGGGTCATTCGGATCCACCTTCGGGAAGGGCAGCCCGACGACGAACTCGGGGTTCTTGCCGGTGGCCTTGTCCTTCAGCCCGCACGTCGCCTCGTCGAGCTCGTACTTGCCCTCGTTGGCGGCGGTCAGGTCCCAGAACTTCTTGGCGTAGTTGTCGTGGAACTTCTTCGCGTCGACCGGTACGACCTTGAACCAGTAGTCGCCCTTCTGGAGGTGCTTGAGCACGGGCTCCGGTAAGAGATCCTTGCCGTCCTGCCAGTTGCCGGCTTCGAGCGTCCACGGTTGGTCGGTGGGCGGCGCGGGCCAGGCGAGCCGGGACGCGCCGGCCAGCAGCGTCGCGAGCAACCCGACGCCGAGACGTGGGGCGGTCTTCATCGATCCCTCCCTGCGGCGAGCGGCGATGCTTCACCCATCCGCCGCTCGATTGTCAAGAGTTTTCCGCCTCCGGCGCGGCGTCGCGCAGCTTCTCGAGCTCCCAGTGGAGCACCGCGCCGACGAGGATGACCTCCCGCTGGCCAGCGAGCCGCGCGTAGAGCCCCGTCCAGGCGGGGTTGCGCTCGCCGATCTCCAGGCTGAGCAGCTCCTTGCCCTTCGCCGCCATGACCCGCAGCCGCGGCGTATCCGGCTCCAGCCCGTAGTCGCTCGGCTCGGCGGGATCCGGGTCGACGACCATGATCGGCGACAGCGTACCGAGCGTGTCGAGGAGGTCGCCGACCGCGTCGCCGCGCCATGGACGCCCTTGCGCATCCACCCATTTCCCATCACGCCGGATGGCGACCAGCCGTCTCCCGTGCTCCTCGAGGTCGATGCGGGCCACGTCCGTCGGCGGCACCGCGAGCAGGGCGGGGACCTTGGCCCGCGCCGGCCCGCTGCGCGGGCGGATCTCGCCGAGCCAGAGGTAGGCGAGGAGAGCCGCCAGAATGCCGACGAGCAATGCGGTGCCGCGGACCGTCATGCCAGCCGCCGCCGGCGCGCCATCCACAGGGCGGCGGTCGCGAGGAGCGCGCTCGGGGTGACGACGCCGCCCCACAGGATGGCGCGAGCCTCGCCGACGGTCAGCATGAGCGGCGAGAACGTGCCGCCCGGTGGTGCGGGCGGGCGGGCGCCCGTGAGCGCGTCGCCGCGCGCCACGAGGCCCGCGACGGCGAGCAGGAGGTCGCGGTTCCCGAGGACGTTCGCGTGCAGGTTGGACACGAAGTCGGCGTCGCCCAGCGCGGCGAGCCGGCCCTCACGGCCGTCCGACCCGTCGATGCGGGCGAGCGCCGCCACCGGCAGCGGGCCGCGGCGGTCGTGGTCGGGACGGAAGACCGCGTGGCCGTCGTGGAGCGCCCGCCGATCCACGTCGGCCCAGGCCGTTTCGCCCGTCATCGCGAGATAGTCGGTGCGGACGCCGGCCGGCGCCGGGTCGGCGAGCCGGAGGGTCTGCGCCACCGGGAGGAGCGCCTGGGCGTCGAGCGGCGTCGGGATGAGTGCCTGGTTCAGGTACGCGACCCGGGCCGAGAGGCCGTCGGTGCCGAAGAGACGCGCCTGCTCGTCGACCACGACGTCGAGCGCCAGCTCGATCCCGAAGCGCTCGAGCAGCCCGGCCACCGATGCCGGCGTGCCGGGATCGCAGAGGACGAGCGCGCGGCCCCCCCTCCCGAGATACGCCGCCAGCGTGTCGGTCTCGGCGCGCGGCAGCTCGCGCGTCGCGCCGGCGACGACCAGGAGGCCGGCGTCGGCCGGGATCTCCGCCGCGCCCTCGAGCGCGCGCACCTGGAAGCCCTCGGCGGCGAGCGCGCGCGCCGCCTCGGACGCGCCGCGCCGCTCGTCGCCGTCGCGCGGGTCGCGCTCGCCGTGACCCACGACGAAGTAGGTGACGACGGGCGGCGTGCCGGCGACGTCGAGCAGCGTGGCGGTCAAGGTCTCCTCGGTCACGAGGTCGAGCCGCTCGCGCCGCTCGCCCGCTTCCACCACCGCCGTGTTGTAGGAGCTGACGCCGAGGCGCTGGGACAGGCCGGGGCTCCGGTCGAGGTCGAGGAGGCGGACGGCAATGTGCGGCTGCGCCTCCTGATAGAGCGCCAGCAGGTCCGCCATCTCCCGGCGGATGACGCCCTCCTGGCTCGAGTAGAAGGCGGTGATGCGCACGTCGTCGTGCAGGCGCGCGAGCACTTCGCGGGTGTGGGCGGACAGGGTGAAGCGCCGCTCGGGGGTCAGGTCGAGCCGGTGGGGATGCAACGCCGCCAGCGCGACCACGCAGGCGAGGATCGCGACGACGGTCGCGATCTGCACGCCGAGCAACAAACGCGGCCGGCTCACGCCACTCCCCGCCAGGTGCGCGTGCCGAGCGCCCGCGCGGCAAGAAACAGGAAGAGCGTCGTCAACGCGACGAGGTAGACGACGTCCCGGCTGTCGATGACGCCCTGCGCGAAGCCGTAAAAGCGATCGAAGAGCGAGAGCTGGAGGAGGAGCGGCGCCACCGTCTCGCCGACGGCCGCCTCGTTCCACGACACGAACCAGCTGAAGACGAGCACGCCGTAGGTGAGCATCGCGGCCACCACCTGGTTCTCGGTGACGGCGGACGCCGCCGTGCCGCAGGCGAGAAAGGCCGTGCCGAGCAGCACGAGGCCCACGTAGCCGGCGAGCACGGGGCCCGGCGCGAAGGGGTGGAGCACGTAGAGGACGATGGGTCCCGAGACGGTGAGCGCGAGCAGGGCGAGGTAGACGAGGAGCGCGGCGAGGAACTTGCCCGCGAGCACCTCCCGGTCGCGTACCGGATAGGTCCAGAGGAGCTCGAGCGTGCCGAGCTTCCGCTCCTCGGCCAGGAGCCGCATGCTGAGCAGCGGCAGCACGAGCAGCGCCACCAGCCGGTAGTCGAGGAACACGAAGCGCCAGAGACCCGCCGGCAGGCTGGCGCCGCCGAAGAGCACGAAGAAGACGAGGTCGCTGTAGAAGAAGTAGCCGGTGAGGAGGACGAAGACGGCGGCCAGCCCGTAGGCGAGCGGGCCCCCGAACAGCGCCGCGAGCTCGCGGCGGCAGATGAGGAGCGTCTTTCTCACCTCTCTGGCCCCACGAGCGCCAGGAACGCCTCCTCGAGCGACGTCTCGAGCGGCGCGAGCGCCAGGAGGCCCCAGCCGCGCCCCGTGACGTCGGCCGCCAGGCGAGCGCGCACGTCCTCGCCCGGCTCGACCTCGACCCGGCAGCGCGCGTGACCGTTCGCGCGCGCCACCAGGTCGACGTGTCGCACACCCGGCACGGCGGCGAGCGCCGCCGCGAGCGCGTCCCCCGGCGCCGCCGCTTCCACCTCGATGCGCGAGGTCTGACGGAGCCGCGCCGCGAGCCCTGCAGGCCGGTCGGCGGCGAGCACGCGGCCGCGGTGCAGGATGACGACCCGGTCGCAGAGACCTTCCACCTCCGCGAGCGCATGGCTCGAGACCAGCACGGCATGCTCTTCGGCGAGGGCGCGGATCAATCGGCGCGTCTCGACCGAGCGCGCGGGGTCGAGGCCGCCGGTTGGCTCGTCGAGGAGGAGGATCGGCGGGTCGCCCACCAGGGCCTGCGCGAGGCCGACGCGCTGGTGGTAGCCCTTCGACAGCGTGCCGATCCGCTCGTCGCCGACGTCGCGGAGCGCCGCGCGCTCGATCGCCGCCGCGGCCGCGGCGCGTCGCGCGCGCCGGCCCCCGGCGTCCTTCATGCCGGCGACGAACTCGAGGAAGCCGGCCACCGTCATCTCCCGGTGCAGGGCCGGCCGCTCGGGCGCGTAGCCGAGCCGCCGGCGCGCGGCGAGGGGGCTCGCGACCACGTCGAGGTCGTCGACCAGCGCCTGGCCAGAGGTCGGCGGGAAAACGCCGGCGAGGAGCCGGATCACCGTCGTCTTGCCGGCGCCGTTCGGGCCGAGGAGGCCCACCACCTCGCCGCGCCCCACCGTGAAGGACACGCGGTCGGCGGCGGTGCGGGCGCCGAAGCGCTTGGTCAGCTGCTCGGCGACGATCACCCGACGGCCAGCCGCTCGGGGACCCGCTCGACCCCGCGCCGCCGCTCGGTCAGGAAGCGAGGGTTCAGGATCTTCACCCAGGCCGGCACGATGACGAGACCGCCGAAGGTGTTGAACAGCATGAGCAGCGCCAGCAGGAGGCCCATCTCGGCCTGGAACTTGAGGGCCGAGAACCACCAGAAGATGGTGCCCGCCACCATCGTGGTGGCGGTGAAGATGATCGCCTTGCCGGTCGTCGCGGTCGCGTAGTCCACCGCCTGCTCGATGTTCCGTCCCTCGTCGAAGGCGTCGATCATGCGGCTGAAGTGGTAGATGCCGTAGTCGACGCCCACCCCGGCGCCGGCGGCGGCGATGGGCAGCGAGTTGACGTTCAGGTCGATGCGCCAGATGTACATGAACGCCTCGCACGCGAGCTGCGAGAGCACGACCGGGATCATCAGGATGAGGGTGGCGACCAGCGACCCGTAGGTGAAGTAGAGGCAGGCGGCGACGACGCCCATGATGAGCGCGAGGTTCAGCCAGTAGGAGTGCTCGACGGCCTCGTTCACCGCCGCGAGCACCCCGAAGAGCCCGCCCGCGAACAGGAACCGCACGTTCTCGCCGCCGTGCTCGGCGGCCCACTGCTTGCCGCTCTCGATGGCGTTCATGATGACGTCGTGCGAGTAGCCGCGGAAGAGCGTGATGACGGTGCCATAGCGCGCGTCGGCGGAGAGGAAGCGGTCGAGGTCGCCCGCCTGCGCGGACTGGGTGAACTGGTAGAACAGCTCGGCGATGTACTTCTGCCGGTCGGGCACGAAGGCCCACTTGGGCTCGCCCTCGTGGAAGAGGCGCGAGAGCTGCTTCACGATGTCGATGATGGTGACCGACGCGCCGGCGCCGGGCACGGTCTCCATGTGGTCGGCGAACTCCTCCATCGTGGTGAGCGCGCCGACGTCCTTCATGCCGTTCTCCTTGCCGGTGTCGGCGATGACGACGAGCTGGCTCGCGCCCAGGAACTTGTCGTTCAGCTTGGCGTAGGCGACGTTGTAGGGATGCTCGGGGAAGAGGAGGGCGGCGCCGGGCGTCATGTCGCCGACCTTGAGGCGCCAGCCCCACTGCGGGCAGAAGATGTACAGGGCGATCGACAGCCCGGCGACCGCCCAGCGCCGCCGGCCGGCGCTCGCCGCGATCACCGCGTCGGTGACGCCTTTGTAGATCTGCTCGTGGAAGGCGTACAGCCCGACGCAGAGCACGAGCGTGACGGCGGTCTTCACGGGACCGAGGAGCTCGAGGGCGATGCGCAGCGCGAAGAGCGCGAAGAGCGCGCCGCCGGCGATCAGCAGCCCGTGCCCCAGCCAGCGGAGCCACCTGGGGTAGCGCCTCACGTGCATGCCCGGCGGATTGATCACCGAGAGGATGATCGGGTGAAGCGTCACCACGCTCACGAAGATCGAGATCACCCAGAAGCTCGAGAAGACGGCCACCTTCTGGATGAGCGGGATGGGCGCGATCGCGACCACCAGGATCGCGAAGCCGTCGGCCAGGATCGACGCGATCGCGGGCGGGAAGAGGTGCGAGTAGGACTCCACGATGGCGGCGTGCTTGTCGCCCAGCCGGTGGTACTCCTCGTGGTAGCGGTCCATCGACTGGACGGAATGGGAGAGCGCGCGTGCGGTGAGGAAGATCGGGATCACCAGGACGAGCGGATCGAGGTTGAGGCCGAGGAGCGGGCCGAAGGCGAGCGCCCAGATGCCGGAGAGGAGGCCCGAGAACATCGGCACCCAGATGCCGGTCCAGGTGCGGAAGTAGTTCCAGAGCAGGAAGGCGAGCGCGGCGACGGTCAGCACGAAGACCTGCGAGACCTGCGGGACGTAGCGCTGGATCGTCGTGTAGAGCCAGGGGAAGCCGGTGATGTAGACGGTGTGGTTCGCGTCCTCGACGTCCCGCTTGAGCTCCATCATGCGGTCGTAGAGGTAGCGGAAGTCGAGCTCCTCCTCCCAGAAACCCGCGTGCACGAGGACGGCCGTGTCGTCCTGCGAGACGTAGAGACCCCGGATGCCCTTGGTCGAGTAGACGGCGAACTTGACGCGGTTGGCGTCGTCCTGCGTCTGCGGCACGCCGGGATAGAAGACCTCGCGGATCTGGATCGCGCCGGCGTAAGTCGTGATGCTCTTCATCTTCGGGTGGGCGATGGAGAGCACCTGGTAGGGGACGACGCCCTTGGTCTCGACGATGCGCTTGGTGATCGTGTCGAGCTTCTGGAGGGTGGTCGGGTTGTAGACGTCGCCGTGCTTGACCTCGAGGATCACGGTCAGGATGTTCGCGCTCCCGAACATCCGGCGGAACGTGTTGTAGATGTTGATGTAGGGGTGGCCCTTCCGCCACGTGTACTCGTGACCGAAGACGCGCACGCGGCTCGGGCCGGGATAGAAGTCGAGGAACTGGGGGACCACCTTGATGTAGCGGAGCTCGGCGGCGAAGAAGACCGTCATGACGGCGACCACCACCGAGACGGCGAGGCGGTTCCGCAGGAGGAAGCGGAGGTAGGCCGCGATCCAGCGCTTCGGGATCATAGGGCCCTCGTCGGCCCCGTGCCCTGGAGGCGCCGGAGCGCGGCGCCGTCGATGCCGAAGACGAGGCCCTCGGCGCCGACCGCGAAGCCATGACCCCCCGGTGCAATCCACACCGAGCGGATCCAGTTGGCGGCGAGCTCGATCGGCACCGGCTCGGCCGTCCACGTGGCGCCGCCGTCCGTGCTCCTGAGCACGGTGCCGGCGCTGCCGACGATCCAGCCGTACGGCGCGCGCACGAAGACGTCGTAGAAGCTCTGCTGCCGGACCGGCGGCGCCTGCATCTGCCAGGTGGCGCCTCCGTCCTCGGTGTGGAGGATGACGGCGTCGATGCCGACCGCCCAGCCGCGGCGGGCGTCGGCGAAGTAGATGCCGAACAGCGTGCTCTCGATCGGGGCGTGCTGCTGGTGGAAGGTGCGGCCGCCGTCGTCGCTCGCCATGATGGTGCCGAACTCGCCCGCCACCCAGAGGTGGTCGGGGTCGCCGTACGAGGCGGCGTAGAGGTTCACGTCGCCCGGGTCGACGCCGGTGTCGAGCGCGCTCTCGGGCAAGACGACGTCGGGCGGGACCTGCGACACCGTCCAGTGCCGCCCGGCGTCCTCGGTGTGGATCATCGTGCCGTAGTCGCCGACGCCGTGCCCGCGCTCGGGATTGGCGAAGGCGAGGCCGAAGACGTGCCGCGTGGAGCCCGTCGTCGCCGGGATCCAGCTCGCGCCGCCGTCCGTCGTCCCGTAGACGATGCCTTCCTTGCCGGCGATCCAGGCGGTGCGGGCATCGAGGCAGGCGATCGCGAGGAACGGCCGCTTGGTGCCCGCGTCCTGCCGCTCCCACGTGGTACCCCCGTCGCCGGTGTGGAAGATGCGGCCGAGCTCGCCGACCATCCAGCCGTCGCGCTCGGTCGGGAAGCAGGTGCCGAACAGGCTCTGGCGCACCTCGCGCAGCGACACGGGCGCGCCCGCGGCCGATGCGATGGTCGTGGCAGCGAGCGCGCCGAGGAGCGACGGGACGAGGCGGCGCATCACGCCGGAGAGCTGGAGCGCGGCCCGCTCGATGGGGGGCCGCTCATGAGCAAACATTCACTCGCGCCTTTAACCGGGACGCCTTTTGAGTGTCAACGGCAAGGACCGCGTTTGCGCTCTCCTGCGTCGTGTAATACAGCGGCGCTCGAGCGTAGCCCCCGCTCGACTGCGGACCTCCACATGTGCGGCATCGTCGCGATCCTCGAGGTCGGCGGGGCGGGCTCCGTCTCGCGTGCGCTCCTCGACCGCATGGCCCAGGCCATCGCGCACCGCGGGCCTGATGAGCGGGGACTCTGGGTCGAGGGACCGATCGGTCTCGCCGCGCAGCGGCTGCGGGTGGTCGACCTGGCGACGGGGCAGCAGCCGCTGGCAAACGAGGATGGCGGCATCCGGCTGGTCGCGAACGGCGAGATCTACAATGCCGACGCCGTGCGCCGTGCCCTCCTGGCGGGCGGCCACCGGTTCGCGAGCCGCACCGACACCGAGGTCATCCTCCACGCCTACGAGGATGACGGCCCTGCCTGCCTCGACCGGCTCGAAGGCATGTTCGCCTTCGCGCTCTGGGACGGGCCGCGGCGGCGCCTCGTCCTGGCTCGCGATCGCTTCGGGGAGAAGCCGCTCTACTACGCACGACTCCCGCACGCGTTTCTCCTCGCCTCGGAGCTGAAGGCGCTCCTCGTTCACCCCGACGTGTCCCGCGAGCTCGATTCGCGGGCGCTCGTCCACTACCTGGCCCACGAGTACGTGCCGGCCCCCGACGCGATCTTCCGCGCCGTCCGGAAGCTGCCACCTGCGCACTACATGACGGTCGAGGCCGACGGGACGGAGACGATCGACAGGTACTGGGCGCCCCCGCGGCCGACCGGGCCGGCCCCTCCGGCGCCCGAGGCGGCGGAAGAGGTGGTCGGGCGGCTCCGCCGCTCGGTCGCGTCCCGCGTCCTGTGCGACGTCCCGTGGGGCTGTCTCCTCTCGGGCGGTATCGACTCGAGCCTGGTGACGGCGCTCGCCGCGGAGGCGTCCTCCGCGCCGGTCAAGACCTTCGCCATCGGCTTCGACGAGCCGACGTACGACGAGCGCCGCTACGCGGCGGCGGCGGCGCGGAGGTTCGGCACCGAGCACCACGAGACGGTCGTTCGGGGCGAGGACGCGGCCGCGCTCCTCCCCGAGGTCGCGCGCGTCTTCGACGAGCCCTTTGCCGATGCGAGCAGCTTGCCGGCCGTCATGCTGTCGCGCCTCGCGCGGGAGCAGGTGACCGTCGTGCTCTCCGGCGACGGCGGGGACGAGCTCTTCTGCGGCTACCCGACCCAGACCGCGCATCGAGCCGCCGAGGCCTATGGTCGCCTGCCGCGCCTGGCCCGACGCGCCGTCGCCGCCGCCGCCGAGTGGCTGCCGACCTCGCATCGTTACCTGAGCTTCGACTTCGCGCTCCGCCGCTTCCTGCGCGACGCGGCCCGGCCGGCCATCGAGCGCCACCTCCGCTGGATGGGCAGCTTCCCGCCCGAGGGGCAGGCGCGTCTCTTGGCGGCGGAGGCGCAGCGCGAGGCACGGCTCGCCGACCCCTACGCCACGGCGCGCGAGGCCGTGGCGGCCTGGGGGCCGGAGACCGCGAGCGACGTGGCGACCGCCCTCGACCTCCTCTTCTACCTCGCCGACGACAACCTGGTGCAGGCCGACCGGGCGTCCATGTCGGTGGCGCTCGAGGTCCGTGCGCCGTTCCTCGACCGGGCTGTCGCGGAGTACGCGCTCCGCCTCCCCGCCGTGCTGCGCCGCGGCCTCTGGCGGACGAAGCCCTTGCTGCGCCGGGCGGCCCGCTCGCTTCTCCCCGCGCGCATCCGGCGTCGCCCGAAGCACGGGTTCGGCGTGCCGACCGGCGCCTGGCTGCGGGGCCCGCTGCGCCAGCTGGCCGTCGAGCTCCTTGAGCCAGGGCGCCTGCGCCGGCAAGGGCTCTTCGACCCGCCGTACGTCTCCGCCCTCCTCGACCGCCACCTGCGCGGCGTGGCAAACCATCGCAAGGAGCTCTGGACGCTGCTCATGTTCGAGCTGTGGGCGGGGGCATACCTGGGCGGATGAAGCGGCGGCTCCTGCTCGTCGTCGCCCTCGCGGCCCCGCTCTTTGCCTGGCGACTCGGGCGGCCCGGCTTCTCGGACACCGAGGGGATGTACGCCGAGCCGGCCCGCGAGATGGTGCTCACCGGTGACTGGGTCACGCCCCGAATGAACGGCGAGCCCTTCCTCACCAAGCCGCCGCTCGCGTACTGGCTCGCGGCAAGCGTCATGGCCCTCGCCGGGCCGACGGAGCTCGCCCGCGTCGGGCCGACGCTCGCCGCGCTCGGCACCGTGCTGGTGACGGGCGGCCTCGGGATGGACCTCTTCGGCGAGGGTGCCGGGCTGGCAGCGGCAGTCGTCCTGGCCACGATGGAGGGCTTCCTGCTCGAGGCGCGGCTGCTCCGTGCCGACATGCTCCTCGTCCTGGCGGTCAGCACCACGCTCTGGTGCTACGTTCGCCTCTGCCGTGGTGGCGGCCGGGCGGCGGCGCTCGGCCTGTGGACGGCGGTCGCGCTCGGTGTGCTCGGCAAGGGGCTTCTCGCGCTCGTGCTGCCGGGCGCGGCGATCGCGCTTGCCGAGCTGGTCGGCGGCGAGCTCGGGCCGCGGACAGTCGGCGCCCGGCTGCGGGCGCTCCGCGTGCCGCTCGGCATCGCCGTCGTCGCCGCGCTGGCGCTCCCCTGGCACGTCGCGGCGGCGCTGCGCAATCCGGGCTTTCTCTGGGACTACGTCGTGAACCAGCACCTCCTCGCCTTCTTCGACGCCAAGCTGCCACGCGACTCGATTCCGGACTCGCTCACCTTCTTCTGGGCGATGTTCTCGCTGCGGACGCTTCCGTGGGGCCTCCTCCTTCCCGCCGCGCTGATCCACGGCTGGCAGGCCCGGGACCGGCGGGCAGAGCGCGGCTTGGTGCTGGCCTGGATCGCGAGCGTGCTCGTGCTCTTCTCGCTCGCGTCCGGCAGGCTCGAGCACTACTCGCTGCCTGCGCTTCCGGCCGTCGCCCTCCTCGTGGGCGACCTCGTGGCCGAGACAGCAGCGGGCCGCAGCCGCGTCAGCCGCCGGTGGCTTGTCGTGCCGCCGGCCGCCGTCGCCGGCCTCGCGCTCGTGCTCGCGGCGCGGGAGCCTGCGGGGATCATCCGCGAGCTCGATCCGACGCTCGCCGGATACGGGCTGGACCGGCTGGTGAAGCCGACCGCGCTCGTGCTCGCGGCGGGGCTCAGCGTGTTCGCCGTGCTGATCGCCATCCGGCGCGCCCGGCCGGCGCTCGTCGTCGGGGCGGTGACCGCGGCGGTGGTCTTCGGCCTCGCCGAGATCGCCCGCGAGCGGGTCGAGCCGCTCTTCTCCTGGCGCCCGTTCGCGCGTGCGATCGATGACGGCACCACGATCTTCTTTCGGGCCTCCGACGAGTACCAGCTCTGCGGCGGCCTGGACTACTACACCGGGCGCTACGTCGCCCTCCTCGCCCCGCCCGGCTGGTCGCCGCCGACCTTCCTCGCCGGCCGCACCGAGCGGCTCTTCGTGCCGCGGACCGAGCTGGAGCGCGCCTGGCGAGGCGGCAACGCCCTGCTCGTCGCAGACGATGTCCCGGGACCGGCCGACGAGGCGGCGATCGTCCCCGGACCGTACGAGCTGCTGGCCCGAGCGGGCGAACGCGTTCTCGTCCGGCCGGCGCAACGTTGATAGAGTCACCGAGCAACGGGGCCAAGAAGATGCCTCGCCGGAGCCGCCTGCTGCTCGCGCTTGCGACCGCGACCGCCGCCTGCGCGCTCGCTCCGCCGCACATCGCCGTCGAGCCCGACGCCACCTTCGCGGCGCATCAGGAGCACCGGGGGCTGGTGATCGATCGCCTCGCGGGCGGGCGGACGGCGACGCTCGGGCCCGCGGGCTGGATTCGCCTCCCCGGCGAGCCGACTTTCGTGCTCGACGCGGACGGCGAGAGGGTGGCCGCGTTCTGGCTGTCGGGCGAGCGGGTCGTCGTCCGGCGCACCTCGTCGGAGACGTCCCCCGTGGTCGCCGAGATCACCCCGAGCTGGGAGGACGGAGCGATCCGGTTGACGCTGCAGGCCGACGGCGGCCCGCCGTTTCGAACCGACGTCTTCGCGCGCGCGGGCCCGGGCATCGGGCCCGACAGGCTGACGCGCATCGCGCAGACCGTCCTCGACGTGCGCGGCAAGTACGAGACGGCGGTGCGGGACGCGGGCGGCGTCCGCGTCGGCTCGCTGAGAGTCCGCGTCGGACCCTACCTGCCCTCACCGCGGATCTTCGACGGTGTCCTCCCGGGCTCGCTCTCTCCGGAGCTCGCGGTGGCCGCCGCCGCGGCGCTCAACGCGGAGATCGACTGGATCGAGGACCACGTCCTCAACGTGTACCGCGGCGCCGGCAGCGCGCCGCTCGAGCGCTCGATCCCCGCGACGCGCTGAACGTTCTAGAACTTCACCAGGGCGTCGAGCTGCAGCCGGCTGAGGGTGGGGTTCGTCATGCCGGCGGGCCGGTTGATGAAGTTCGTGAAGTGGTTCCGCACGCTCACCGTGAGCGGGTTCAGGAGCTGGTACTCGGCTCCCACGACGGGACCCTCGAGGTTCGTCCCGCCGCTGCCGAAGTCGCTGTAGGTGAACGCCGAGATCGCGGCTTCCTGCCCGATGTGCTCGTAGAGCCCGTAGATCGACCAATCACCTCTCACCTTGGGCTGACCGAGCCGCACGCCCGCCTGCCACCCGTGCGCATCGTCGGTCGCGGCTTGCCAGTTGTAGATGTAGTCGCCGAACAGGCGCAGCGGCTGGTTCAGCACCACGTGGGGTATGGTGGCGGCGATGGTCGCACTCGACTGGTTGAAGCCGCTGAGATAGCCCGTGATCGCCGTGAACGCCGCCGGCTTCTTGCCGCCCGCCGGCGTCGGGGGCTGGATGGTCTGGGTCTCGAGGAGATTCGTGTTGGTGAGGGAGCTGTTGAAACTCGAGTTTGGGACCGGCAAGCCCGCCGCCGTGAACGCCGTCGTGTTGCGGCTGAGCGCCTGGGCGATCAGGTCGGAGTTCAACCACCAGAACTGACCGACGCCCCCCTCGAGCTGGACGTTGCCGAAGTGCAGGGTGGGATTCACCTGCCCGCCGAACATCCAGCCGTCCTCGTTGTTGGAGATCTCCGTGAAGGTCCACTGGAGGCCGTGCACCTTGACCTGATCGAGCGCGCCCATCGGCTTGTCGAGGAGCTGGAAGGTCTCGCTCGCACCCTCGGGCGAGAGGTCCTCGTCGAACACCATCTCGCCCACCCGGAAGATCGGGTTCGGGAACTTGCCGAGGGTGATGCTCGCCGCGCCGGGCCGGATCCCGAAGCTCGCCCCCGGGGCGAAGGTGAGGTAGGCCCAGTCGAGGTTGAAGTGCTTCCGGGTGAAATTCCCGCCGAGGTCCTCGTTGGGCGAGATCGGGTTGTTGGGATCGCCCGAGGCGCCCCGGATGGTCGCGGACACCTCGTCGCTGAAGGCGACCCGCACCCCGAGCCGCGCCCGCAGGCGCTCCCGATTGCGGGCCGTGACGACCTGCGTCTTCGTGTGCGGCTGGTGGTAGAAACCCTCGTGCCGGGTGCGGACGTCGCCGAAGATCGTCGTCCGCTTCGTCCAATCCGGGAGCTCAACCCCCTTCTTGGCCTCGGCCGCCGCGGTCTTGGCCTCCTCGGCGGTCTGCTCGACTTGTTTCTGCGTGGCCTGGCCGATCGCCTTCTGCTGCTGGACCTGCCCCTTCAGCTCGCGGATCTCCTCCTCCGCCTGTCGGAGCTTCTCTTCGAGGAGCCGGAGCCGCTTCTCAGTCGGCGTTTCCGCCGCGGCCCGCCCGGAGGGGCGGACGAGGCTCGCCGCGAGCACAACGACGAACACGAATGATTGCTTCATTCCCACCTCCGCGGTCGGCGTGAGTTGGTCGACGTCATCCCCGCTCGCCTCCCTCGTCTACAACAGGCCCGTGGCAGAAACGACGCTGGTTGTCCATAACTGGCCGGCTGACCGGGTAGTCGCGCTCCTGCGGCAACGGGAGGTGTTGGTCGAGGGCTCTGCTGGACAGCCCCACACCCGATCGGCTAACGGCGAACGATGCCGCCGGCTCGCAACACCCTGCTCGCTCTCGTCGCGGCCGTCGGCTGTGCGCTTCACCCGCCCCACGTGCCGGTCGATCCCGACGTCACCTTCGCGGCCCATGACGAGCACGGGCGCATGGTCGTCGACCGCCTGCCCGGAGACGGCGCCGCCGTGGCGACACCGCCGGGGTGGCTCCGCCGTCCCGGCGGGGCGACGTTCGTCCTCCGCCGCGACGGCGAGACGATCTCGGCGCTCTGGCTCGGGGCGCCGGGCGAGGTCGAGGTGCGGGCGTCGCCCTCACGCAGCGCGCCGCTCCTCGGGACCGTCGACGCGAGCCGCGACGACGGCGCCATCCGGCTGTCGCTCCGCCCGGCCGGCGGAGCCGCGCTCCGCACCGACGTGCTCGAGCGGACCTCGCCCGGCGGCGGCCCTGCGGTGCTCACGCGTACGGCCCAGACGGTCCTCGACGTCCGCGGCACCTACCGCGCCGAGGTGCGCGACGCGGCAGGCAAGCCGGCCGGCTGGCTCCGCGTGCGCATCGGGCCGTACCAGCCGGCGCCGCGCATCTATGACGGTGTCCTGCCCTCCGATTTCCCGCCCGGCCTCGCGGTCGCGGCGGCGATTGCCGTCGGGAGCGAGGTCGACTGGATCGAGGCCCATGCCATCGACGTTTACCGCGGCGTCGGCGGCGGCCCGCTCGAGCAGTCGATCCCGATGGGCGGGCAGCGCTAGAACTTGACCTGCGCGTCGAGCTGCAGGCGCGTGAGCGTCGGGTTCGTCATGCCCGTCGGCCGGTTGATGAAGTTCACGAAGTGGCTCCGGACGGCGAGCGTGAGCGGGTTCAGGAGCTGGTACTCGAGCTGGGCGACCGGACCCTCGACGTTCGTCCCGCCGCGCCCGAAATCGTCGTACGTGAAGGACGAGATGACGGCCTCCTGGCCGAGGTGCTCCCAGAAGCCGGTGACGGCCCAGTCGCCCCTCGTCTTCGTCTGTCCGAGGCGCAGGCCGGCCATGATGCCGTGCGCGTCGTCCGTCGCCGCCTCCCAGTTGTACGCGTAGTCGGCGAAGGCTTGCAGCGGCTGGGTGCCGATCAGGTTCGGCAAGGTCGCCGACAGGGAGGCGTTCGAGATGTTGAACGCACCGGTGTAGCCCGTGATCATGCCCTTCGCGTCCTTGTCCACGAGGTTCGTGTTGCTGAGCGACTTGTTCGTGTTGAGCGCCTGGGCGATCTGGTCCGCGTTGAGCCACCAGAACTGTCCGAGTCCCGCCTCGAGCTGCAGGCTGCCGAAATGCATGGCGGGGTTCACCTGCCCGCCGAACATCCAGCCGTCCTCCTTGTTGGCGATCTCGTTGAAGGTCCACTGGAGGGCGTGAATCCTCACCTGGTCCAGGGCGCCGACCGGCTTAGCGAGCAGCGACACGGTCTCGCTCGCACCCTCCGGCGAGAGGTCGTCGTCGAACACGAGTTGCCCGATGAGGGCGGGGCCGACGCGGAAGATCGGGTTGGGGAACTTGCCGACGTTGATCGACAGGACTCCCGGACGCATGCCGAAGGTCGCGCCGGGCGCGAAGGTGAGGTAGGCCCAGTCGAGGTTGAAGTGCTTGCGGTTGAAGTTCCCGGTGAGCGTCTCGTTGGTCGAGACCGGGTTGTCGGGGTCGCCGCTGGCCCCGCGAATCGTGGCCGACAGCTCGTCGCTGAAGGTGAACCTGAAGCCGAGCCGGGCACGGATGCGGTCGCGGTTGCGCGCGCCGATCAGCTCCCCCTTCTTGTGCGGCTGGTGGTAGAAGCCCTCGTGTCGGGCGCGGACGTCGCCGAAGACCGCCGTACGCTTGAGCCAGTCCGGCAGCTCGACACCCTTCTGCGTGGCCGCGGTGGCCGTCTTCGCCTGCTCCTCGGCCTGCTCCGCCTGGCGCTGCGTCGCCTGGCCGATCGCCTTCTGCTGCTGGATCTGGCCCTTCAGCTCGTGGATCTCGTCCTCCGCCTGTCGGAGCTTCTCCTCGAGCAGCCGGAGCCGCTTCTCAGTCGGCGTTTCCGCCGCTGCACGCCCGAAGGGGCGGACGAGGCTCGCCGCGAGCACGACGACCAACACGAATCCCTGCTTCATCCCACCTCCGCACTCGTGATTTGTCGTCTGACGATGGAAGACCTTTGCGGTCCTGTCGAGCGGATGCGCCCGGCCGTAGTCGAGATTCACGAATTCTTCCTTGGCATGTAACCGGATCGTCACAAAAAGCGCTGGCGGGACATCTCTTCACCGTCCCGTCACGGGCCCGTAACCGATCGGCTGGTAAGCTGGAGCGGTGCCCCTCATAACGAATGTGGGAGGAGACGTATGAGAAGGTGGAGCCTGACATTCGCCGTCGTGCTGAGCATCGCCGGCGTGGCCCTGCAGGCGGCGCGCGGCGCCGTCCTGGTGAACGGCGCGGGCGCCACGTTCCCCTATCCGATCTACTCGAAGTGGTTCGACGAGTTCCACAAGCGCAACCCCGACGTGCAGATCAACTACCAGTCGATCGGCAGCGGCGGCGGCATCCGGCAGGTCACCGACGGGACGGTCGACTTCGGCGCCTCGGACGGTCCGATGACCGACGAGCAGCTCGCGGCCACCAAGGTGCCGATCCTCCACCTGCCGACCGTCCTCGGAGCGGTCGTCCCGACCTTCAACCTGGCGGGCATCGAGGCGCTCCGCTTCACGCCCGAGGCCCTGGCCGGCATCTTCCTCGGCAAGATCACCCGCTGGGACGATGCCGTGCTCGCCGAGGCGAACCCGGGGGTGAAGCTGCCGGGGCAGGCGATCGTGCCCGTCCACCGCTCGGACGGCAGCGGAACCACCTACGTCTTCACCGACTACCTCACGAAGGTGAGCCCCGAGTGGTCCTCTTCCGTGGGCAAGGGAACGGCCGTCAACTGGCCCGTCGGCATCGGTGGCAAGGGGAACGAAGGCGTGACCGGCCTGGTGAAGCAGACGCCGAACACGATCGGCTACGTCGAGCTGGTCTACGCCGTCCAGAACAAGCTTCCCGTTGGCGCGGTGAAGAACCGGGGCGGCCGCTTCGTGCAGGCGAGCCTCGACAGCATCACCGCCGCGGCGGCGAGCGCGGCGAGCAACATGCCGCCCGACTTCCGGGTCTCGATCACCGACGCCGCCGCGGCCGACGCGTATCCGATCGCCAGCTTCACCTGGCTCCTCGTGCCGACGCGCATCAAGGACGCGGAGAAGGGGCGGGCGATGAAGGAGTTCCTCGCCTGGATGCTTGCCGACGGCCAGAAGATCGCGCCGGGCCTCCAGTATGCGCCTCTTCCCGAGGCGGTGATCGGCCTCGAGCGCCAGGCGCTCGAGCGGATCAGCGTCGGAACGACATGAGCCGAACGCCCGCCTCGCCCATCGCGCACGTCGGCGCGCGCCCCGTCGTCCTGCCGCGGCCGTCCCGGGCGACGCCCGCCGTACCGCGGCCGCAGCCCCCGCGTCCCGTCACGCGGGAGGCCGCCGTGCAGCGCGCCCCCTCGCGGCGGCTGGCGCCCCGCTGGCGCATGGCCGATACGGCCTTCCGGCTGACGGCGCTCGCGTTCGCGCTCTCCGTCCTGGCCATCACCGGAACGATCGCGGTCGAGCTGTTCGTGCGCTCGGCACCGGCGCGGCGGGCGTTCGGGTGGAGCTTCCTCTGGACCGGCGTCTGGGACCCCGTGTTCTCCAAGTTCGGCGCGCTGCCCTTCATCTACGGGACGCTCGCCACGACGGCCATCGCCCTCGCGATCGCCACGCCGCTCGGGCTGGGCGCGGCCATCTGCCTCGCGGAGCTCATGCCGCGGCGCCTGGGCGACGGGCTGACCTTCCTGCTCGAGCTGCTCGTGGCCGTGCCGAGCGTCGTCTACGGGCTGGTCGGGGTCTTCGTGCTGGTGCCGCTCGTGCGCTCGGTCGGTGCGCCGATCGAGCGGCTCCTCGGCGGCCTGCCGCTCTTTGCGGGCCCGGTCTACGGCATCGGGCTGCTCACGGCCGGCGTGCTGCTCGCCGTCATGATCGTCCCCTTCATCATCGCCGTCGGCCGCGAGGTGCTGCTCGCCGTCCCGCAGGCGCAGCGCGACGGGGCGCTCGCGCTCGGCGCGACGCGCTGGGAGACGGTGCGGCAGGTCGTGCTGCCCTACGCGCGCTCGGGCATCCTCGGCGCCACCTTCCTCGCGCTGGCGCGGGCCCTCGGCGAGACGATGGCGGTCACCATGGTGATCGGCAACCGGCCCGACATCGTGGCGTCGCTCTTCGCGCCCGCCCACACCATGGCCGCCGTCCTGGCGAACGAGTTCGCGGAGGCCGCGTCCGACGTGCACCTGGCGGCGCTGGTGGAGATCGGGCTGGTGCTCTTCGGGATCACGCTCGTGGTCAACGGCGTCGCGCGTCTGCTGATCCTCGGCATGCGCGGCGCGGAGCGGGCCCGCGCGTGACGTCGCGCCGGACGTCGACGAATGGCCGCTACGCGCGGCGGCGCCGCGTCGAGCGGGTCATGTTCGCCGCCACCGTGGCCGCCACGGCGAGCGTGCTCGGCGTGCTCCTCTTCCTGCTCGGGTATCTCGTCTGGCAGGGGGCCGCGGCCCTGTCGCTCGAGTTCTTCACGCACCTCCCGACTCCGGTGGGCGAGCCCGGGGGCGGCATGGCGAACGCGCTCGTCGGCAGCGGGAAGCTGCTGCTCGTTGCAGCCGCGGTCGGCGTGCCGGTCGGATTCCTCGGCGGCGTCTATCTCGCGGAGTACGAGGGGGGCCCCGTGGGGTTCGCGGTTCGCTACGCCGCCGACGTCCTGAACGGCATTCCCTCGATCGTGATCGGCATCACGGTGTACGGGCTCCTCGTCGTGCCGTTCGGCCACTTCTCGACTCTCGCGGGAGGCGTCGCGCTCGGGCTCCTGATGATCCCGGTCGCGCTGCGCACCACCGAGGAGTTCCTCCGCCTGGTGCCCGACTCTCTGCGCGACGCGTCGCTCGCGCTGGGTGCGCCCCAGTGGGTGACGATCGTGCGCGTCGTCATCCCGGCGGGGATGCGAGGCATCCTGACCGGGTTGCTTCTCTCCCTCGCGCGGGTCGCCGGCGAGACGGCGCCGCTCCTCTTCACGGCGCTCAGCAACCGCTTCTGGAGCCCCGGCTGGCTGCAGCCGACGGCCTCCCTCCCCGTCATGATCTTCACCTATGCGATCGCGCCCTACGAGGACTGGCACCGCCAGGCGTGGGCGGCCGCCCTCGTGCTCCTCGTGCTCGTGCTCGGTGCCAACGTCATCGCCCGCCTGGCTCTCGGACGCCGGAGCGCGGCGCAAACCTGACCCGTACGTTCGACAATCGGTGGCCAACCATGGAAATCGCCTCCTCTTCGCTCGCCGCGGCTGAATCGACCTCCTCCAAGATCGTCGTCCGTGACCTCACCGTGCGGTACGGCGGCACGCTCGCCCTCGACCGCGTCTCGCTCGACGTCGGCGAGCGGCGGGTGACGGCGCTCATCGGGCCGTCGGGCTGCGGCAAGTCGACCTTCCTCCGCTGCCTCAACCGGATGAACGACCACATCCGCGGCGTCCGCATCGAGGGACGCGTCCTGATCGATGGGGTCTCGATCCACGACCCGGCGGTCGACCCGGTCGAGCTGCGCCGCCGCGTCGGCATGGTCTTCCAGAAGTCCAACCCGTTCCCGAAGTCGATCTTCGACAACGTGGCGTTCGGGCCGCGCGTGCATGGCGTGCGCGATCGCGTGGAGCTGCGCGGGATCGTCGAGCGGAGCCTCCAGCAGGCCGCGCTCTGGGACGAGGTGAAGGACCGGCTCGACCGATCGGCGCTCGACCTCTCCGGCGGCCAGCAGCAGCGGCTCTGCATCGCGCGAGCGCTGGCCGTGGAACCGGACGTGCTCCTCATGGACGAGCCCGCGTCCGCGCTCGACCCGATCGCCACCGCCAAGATCGA
>VBKF01000165.1 GCA_005888095.1 Deltaproteobacteria bacterium
CCAGCTTCACGACCGGAGCTGCCTATACGACGCGGACGACGGCGCGGTCAATGGAAATCCGACGCACCTGGAAATCCGACGCACCCGCTGACCGGGGCAGACCCGTGGCCGGGGCTGGCGTTCGAGCGAAGCTCAGAAGGAGACGACGGCGGGGTACACCTGGGGCCGAGTACCGGGGTCCAGTCGGGCCGGGGACGTCAGGCGGGTAGGTCGGAGAAGGGGTCGCTGCGTCCAGGTGGCGAGCGGGAGGGGTGCAGCTGGGGCACCTCGGTTGCGAGGCCCAGATGAGCGAGTATCTTGCGGATGACTCGCGGGTCATCGATGGTTGCGATCAGTGACATCCGGCCGCCACAGCGGGGACAGGCGAGCACGTCGAAGTCGAAGGCGCGCCGCATGAGGTTCGCCCAGGTCCAGTGGCGAGGCTTGCTGACACCGCTCGGCCTGGGCCGCTCGGCTGCGTCGGCGGGCTCGCGACACGCCCGGGTCTCCGCTTCGGGAGCACGATCGGGGCACCCCTCGACGCGGTCCGGCTCGGCAGCGTTTGCTTCTGCTGGAGCGCGCGCCTCCGCCCCGCCGTGCGCGACGGCCCGCCCGCGCCAGCGGGCATGGGGGGCCAGGACGCCATGGTAGAGGACGAGGTTGATCCGGGGACGCGGGGTCAGCGCCGCGAGTTTCTCGAGGAGCTCGACGGGCTCGAAGAGGAGGTGGGTGGTGCCGTCGGACCACTCGCCCTTGAGAAGCACGAGCACGCGCCCGTCGCCGGTGAGCTCGAGGCGATCCTGGGCCACCGGCGGTCGCAGGACGTAGCGGCAGAGGCGCTCGAGCCCTTCGCGGTCATCGGCCCGCACGGCGAGATTGGCATGGAGGTCGAAGCCCTCGAGGTGTGCCTGGCACGGCCCCCTGGAGGTGACCCACGGGGCATTCGGCTCGCGCCCGATCTGCAGGACGCGGGCACCGGCGCGCGGGCCGAGCGCGACGTGCCCCTGCACGGAGGCGCTGCTGATGCCGGCGAGCGCGGGCGCTTCCTCGGTGAACGGATCAGGCGGCGCTTCGCTGGCGTCCCCGCCGTCGAGCCCGCGGCGCGCGAGGAGGCGCTGCACACGGCGGCGGACGGTGGCGAGCAGCCGCGCGACGTCCGCGTCGGTCGGGGGTTCGGCCGGGTGGAACTCCAGGGAGCCCATCTCGGTCTCGCCGAAGATCCCGTCGAGCACGAGAGTGTGGAAGTGGATGTTCAGGTTCAGCCCACCCCCGAAGCGCTGGATCACGGTCACGGCACCTCCCTGCGCGCCCTTCACGCCGCGCCGACGCGCCCGGCGGCGGTAGAAGCCGAGGACCGCCCGGACGTACACCGCCAGCACCGCACGGCAGAGTTTGTGGTTCCACGCGAGGAGGTATCGGAGGCGATGCGGCACCGTGAGGACCCACTGGCGCACGGGCACACGCGGCAGCACCTCGTCCACGAGGTGCGCCGCCTGCTCGCTCATGCGTCGACCGCCGCAGCTGGGGCAGAACCCGCGCCCCTTGCAGGAGAACGGCACGAGTCGTTCGTAAGCGCAGTCGCCGCAGCGCACCCGCGCGAAGCCGCGCGCAAGCACGCCACAGGTGAGGAACTCCCGGAACTCCTTCTCCACGAAACGCGGCACGCCGGCGCCGTCGGTGCGCTCGGCCGCGTCGCGGAGGAAGGTCTCGAGATGGTCGCGGACCAGCCCGTGGAGGATCGTGCCCTCCGCGCCGCGCGGCTGGTACGCGTTGACGGCCACGGCTACCGCTCCAGCCAGGGACGTGCCGGCCGAACCCCGGGCAGAGAACGCGGCGCGTGCCCGACGATTGCGTGCGTCGCTGTAACGTCGACCCGTAACATCGTGTTGCCGAGCTCCCGCGCGGGCTTGCGCACCCAGGCCCCGACAGTGCCCTCCGGCGGGTGGACCGCGTGCGGAGGCCGTGGGGGTTGACATGCCGGAGCTGTCGCGGTTCTTCGGCATCATCATTCGCATGTTCGTCGAGATCGGCGGCCCTCATCATCGTCCTCACTTCCACGCGTACTATCAGGACGACGTGGCCATCTTCGGCATCGACCCGGTCGATTTGATCGCCGGGACGCTGCCTCGACGCCAGCGGCGGCTCGTCGAAGCATGGGCGGAGCTTCACCAGGAGGAGCTGATGGCCGATTGGGACTACCTCCAAGCCGGCCGCCCCCCGCGGCCCATCGAGCCACTGAAGTAGGAGGAAGGGTGAACCACCCCATCTACCACGTTCGTGGCTTCGAGATCGTAGGTTGCTACGTGCTGCGCGTCGCGTTCGATGACGGCACGGCGCAGACGATCGACTTCGAACCCGTGCTGGCGGGAGAACTCTTCGGGCCACTCCGCGATCCGGCACTTTTTCGGCAGGTCCGGCTCGATCCCGAGGTCCATACGCTCGTATGGCCCAACGGCGCCGATTTCGATCCGGCCACGCTGCACGACTGGCCAGACCACGTCCAAGCGTTCGTCAGCCGGGCGCGCAGCTGGGCGACCGCCGCGCATCGCTCCGTCTGAGGAAACCGGATACCGGCGGCCGCCGGCTCGCACGGATTATAGGAGCCAAGCGCCCCCACCCGGGCCCCGGTCCCGCAGGGCCGACACCCCACTCCGGAGCCACATACGCGCCAGTGCGCGCGGCCATTACGGAAGGTGTGAGATGCGCCTGACCTGCTGCGTCAGTCGCGGCGGGACCGCGCTCGGTGGGCGTTGACGCCGGCGCTCACGAACGGCAGAGCTGGGGACGTGATGGCCGTCGTCGAGGCGCAAGTGGCCGGGCCCGTCGTGAGCCAGGGGTTCTGCTACGCGCTGTTTGCGTACGACGCCGGCCTCGCGATCGACCTCGACGAGGCCGAGCGGCTCGTGACGGCGACGACCCAGCGCGCCACGATCCCGCACAAGCACCGCGCGCCCAAGTACTTCGAGTACCACCCGTCGCCGCTGCGCGCGACACAGGCAACGGAGCCCCTCACCATCGGTGCCCATCGGACCCTGCCGTTCGTCGACACCGTGCTCTACGACTTCGGCGGGGTCTCGGTTACCTACCAGATCCCGCTCGCCGGCCCACTCGGCGACCTCGTCAGACTGAGCGAGTCGCTCTACGACAACGCGGAGCTGCTGGCGGATTCTCGCCGCCGGGTGGAGGAGCTGCTCGGAAGGATCGCCTCCGCCGTGACGCGGCCCCGGCTCACGGACTTCGTCGAGCCCTATACGATCTTCGAGGTGGCGGAGTTCGCCACGCCGTGGACGCCGGTGCAACTCTACACGACGTACGCCCACGAGGTGGCTCGCATCCTGCGCTCCGAGCGCGCCGCGCTCTCGTCCCAGGAGGTGGACGACGCGGTCGCGCACCGCATCTCCTTCGGGCCCGACGACATCGCGCTCATCGACTGGGACGCCACCCTGATCGCCGACCGCGACGCCGATGACGTGCGCGCCGTGCTCGAGTTCGCCAACGTCGAGCTGCTCGAGATGCGCTACCTCGACCAGCAGCTGGACGACGCGCTCGACGAGTCGTACGACGTCCTCTCCCGGCGCGCCTGGCGCTTCGGCCTGGCGGCCTCCTCGCGCGCCGACCTGCGCCGGGTGGGCCAGCTGCAGGTGGACAACGCGCTCCTCTTCGAGGGTGTCAACAACGCCCTCAAGCTCCTCGGCGACCAGTACCTCGCCCGCGTCTATCGGCTGGCCTCCAGCCGCTTCCACCTGGCCGAGTGGGACGCGAGCATCCTGCGGAAGCTCCAGACGCTCGACAGCATCTACCAGAAGATGTCCGACCAGGCCGCCACCCGCCGGATCGAGATGCTCGAGTGGATCGTGATCGTGCTCATCGCCACCGAGATCGTGCTGTCGTTCGCGCCGCGATTCACGAGTCTCCGGTGAGCGGCGGCGCGACGAGCATGCGCGACGCGGAACTCTGGTCGGCCGATCCGGAGAAGGTCGCCGACGCCGGCGCCTCCTGGGGCGCCGGCGCCACCCACTGACCTCGCACGCTGCGCCCTCGCGGGAGTGACGTCGATCTGCCGGGACGGACAACACGCTTGGTCGGGTCCGCTTGCGAGGCCACTCCCGCCCGGCGTAATTGACCGTATGCCCACCCTGCCGCAGCGCACCCGCGTATACCGGTGTCATCATCTCGACTCGACACGCTGGGACGACATCGTTCCCCGTCCCGACGACATCGTGATCACGACCTCGCTCAAGGCGGGGACGACGTGGACCCAGCGCATCGTGAGCCTCCTCGTCTTCCAGAGGGTCGAGCTTCCGAAAACGCTGCACTGGGTGTCGCCCTGGCCGGACTCGCGCTTCATCATTCCGAGAGCCGAGATGCGGGAGGTCGTCGAGAGCCTCCGGCACCGGCGCTTTCTCAAGAGCCACCTCGCCCTCGACGGCCTCCCCTATCGGGAGAGCACGAAGTACATCTACGTCGGGCGGGATACGCGGGATGTCTTCATGTCGACCTGGAACCACATCAGGGCCTACACCCCATTCGCACGCGAGCTCTTGAACTCCGGGGAGAATCCGCCGGCGGAGCCCTTCCTCGAGCCTCCCGAAGACATCCGCGAGTTCTGGCGTCTATGGATCACGCGCGCGACGTATCCGTGGGAGAGCGACGGATTCCCCTACTGGTCGCACCATCACCACGCGCGCACCTATTGGGACTTCCGGCACCTGCCGAACCTGCTATTCGTTCACTACAACGATCTGAAGGCGGACCTGCAAGGCGAGATGCGGCGCATCGCGCGTTTCCTCGACATCGAGGTCCCCGAGGAGAAGTGGCCCATGCTCGCCGAGGCCGCGACGTTCGCGGCGATGAGACGCGACGCCGAGGTGCTCGGACCCGAGATGGACATGATCTTCGAGGGCGGCGCCAACCGGTTCCTCTACAAGGGGACGAACGATCGCTGGCGCGACGTATTGACGAGCGACGACGTGGCGCTCTACGAGGCCGCGGCGGCACGCACGCTGACGCCCGACTTGAAGCGATGGCTCGAGCAGGGCGCCGCATCGGGGATCGACCCGAAATCGTGAGGCGACGGGTCATGACGAACGAGCACATCCCGCCCTCGGCAGTCTGCGCCCGATAGCTCCGCAGGCTGTCGACAATCTGATTGGAGCATAGTCCCCACAACGGCCGAAGTTGACGGTACTTATCAGACGCTGGACGACCGATCCTCAGGCGCTCATCGCAAGCAAAAAGGACTGGCCCATGGTCTCGACGGTCGGTCCGAGGCCCGGCTGGATCGCGGGAAGCTTGATCTCGGGGTGCTCGGTGTCGAACAGGAACTCGGCGAGCCCCAGGTCCCCGCGATCGTGGAGGCGGTTTCCGAGGTCCATGGTGAGCAGCTCGTGCTCCACGTTCCCCAAAATCGCGTAGCGGGCCACGATCCCGGTCCGTTGAAAGCGCAACCACTCGAACGTCCAGATCCGTTCCTCGCGCGCGCACATCACGACGTGGGCTGCACCGAGGCGCTCGGTGACGAACCTCATCATGAGCTTGAAGAGCCCAAGCGAGACGGCGGTCGGGAGGCGATCGACCTTGGGGCGCCCGGGAACGATGGCGAACCGGCTCATCTCGACGGTCCGCGGCGAGCGGAGGCGCGGCGGAAGCGAGAAGTATTCCTCCGCCTCCAGGCGGCCGGCCGAACGGGGCGTGACGCGCATCGTGCCGACAGGCTCGGCAGAGGCGGCATTCTCGGCGAGGAGTAGCCATGAACGATGGTCATAGCCGTCCGGCACCGGGACATCGTACCCGCAGCTTCCCTTGTAGACGCGCCGCCGCACGTCCAGAGCGGCCTCGAAGGCCTCCGGGGTCTGACACACGCTGAACTGAAACCCCTGGAGCAGGTCGGCATAGAGCGAGCGCCCCAGCTCCGTCCGGCCGCTGCTGGTGAGCCATTGGTTGTCTCGCAGCTGCTGGTACTCTGGCATGGCACACCTCCACCCGGGAGACGTGCAACCGCCGTGCCCGCAACGATCACCCTCCACGCCACACCAAGCCAAAGCCCCTTCGCGCGTCACTAGGAACGATGGTTCTCATTGCCGGGGCGGGGCGCCCTCCGGTTCACCCCAGGCGGACCTCGGTCGCATGTCCCCCCAGGCCCTATCTCGGCGACGTTGGCCCTGCGACGGCAGGTACGACTGCGGTGGGGGCCGGGGGGCGGCAGCGGGCGTCCCCCGCGTCTATCCTCGAGAAGCCGCTGGCGAGGGCTACGTTCAGCGCGAGAGCTTCATGGCGCGAGCCCGTAGAACACACGCGCGTTCTCGCCGAGCACCCGCGCCTTCACCGCTGCCGTCAGGTCCGTCCGCTCCCGCAGCGCCCGGGTCGACTCCGGGAAGTCGCTGTCCCAGTGCGGGTAGTCGCTGGCGTAGAGGATGAAGTGTGGCCCGAGCGTGTCGGCGGCGAACGCGACACCCACCTCTTCCGGCTCGCAGCTCACGTAAAGCTGCCCGCGCCGCACGTACTCGCGCGGGTCGCGCTTGCACGCGGGCGCGAGCCGGCCGCGCTTCTCGACGTGCTCGTGCAGGCGCTCGAAGAAGTAGGGCACCCAGCCGACACCCGACTCGAGCAGCCCGACGCGCAGCCGCGGGTGGCGCTCGAAGACGCCGCCCAGCACGAGCGCCGTCGTCGCCACCATCATGTCGAAGGGGAAGCTCACGCAGTGGACCTGGAGGTAGTTGTCGAAGCGCTCCGAGCCGAGCTTCGGGAGGTGAATACCGGGCGCACCGTGGACGCAGAGGGCGATGTCCAGCTCCTCGGCCGCGTTGTAGAGGGGCTCCAGGTCGGGATGATCGAGGTTCCGGGCCTTCAATGCGGCCGGGACCATGGTGGCGACGAGGCCGAGCGCCTTCGCCTCGCGCATGATCTGGATCGACGTCGCGACATCCTCGATCGGGACGACGGCGACGCCCTGGAGCCGCCCCCCGTGCGGCCGGCAGTAGCCGGCGAGCCAGCGGTTGTAGAGGCGGGCGAACTCGGCCGCGAAACGCGCATCCTCGATGCTCGGCAGGGCGAGCGCGACGTTGGGGAAGAACACCATCGTCTCGATCCCCTCGCGATCCGCGTCGGCGAGCACGCCCTCGGGCGTGAACGGGTTGGCGCCGCGGTCGATGCAGAGGCCCTGATCGGGCGGGCACCCGGCGCCCGGACCGCGCGACTGCGGGTAAGGCCGCCCCTCGATCATGAGCGCGCCGTCCTCGCCGGGCGTGCTGAACCGGATCTTGTCGGGAAAGCGCTCGAGGAGCTCGCCGATCAGCTCGCGGCCCTCGATCACATGGGCGTCGCAGTCGATGACCCGCATGCTCAGCCCCCGTACGGAGGAAATCCGCCGACGTTGATTCCGCTGGTGAGCCCGCCGTCGGCGACGATCGCCGCGCCCGTGATCGCCGACGACTCGTCGCTGGCGAGGAAGAGGGCGACGTTGGCGATCTCGGCGGGGCGGAGGTTGCGGCCGAGGGCGTGCATCGCGGCAACGTCGTCGAGCGAGCGGCCGCCGAAGACGGCGAGCCGCTCGAGGGCGGGGGTCAGGACGGCGCCCGGGCAGATGCAGTTGGCGCGGATGTTCTTCCGGCCGTATTCGAGCGCCACCGAGCGGGTCAGGTTGATCATGCCGCCCTTGGCCGTGTTGTACGGGCTCCCGAGGATGCCGCCGTAGAGCCCTTCCACCGACGACGTGTTGATGATCGAGCCGCCGCCGCGCTCGAGCATGCGCGGGATGGCGGCTCGCATCCCGTAGAAGACGCCGGTCAGCATGACGCGGAGGCTCCGTTCCCAGATCTCGGGATCCAGCTCGCCGACGTAGCCGCCGCCCGTCCAGTAGGCGTTGTTGTGGATGACGTCGAGGCCGCCGTAGCGCTCGACGGCGAAGGCGACCAGCGCCTCGACCTCGGCAAGCGTGCCGACGTCGGCGTGGCAGTACGCGGCCTCGCCGCCCGCGTCGCGAACGTCCGCGGTCAGTCGCTCGCCTGCCTCGTCGGCGATGTCCGCGCAGACGACACGGGCCCCTTCCTCGGCGAAGCGGCGGACCGTCGCGGCGCCGATGCCCGAGGCGCCGCCCGTCACGATCGCCACCTTGCCGGCGAGCCTGCCCATGGACGAGCGCGGTGTAACAAGCGCGCGTTCGCCCAGTCAACCGTCCGATCAACTATCCGGAGGACCGCCTTGACGGCGTCACGGAACCGCGGCCTTCCCCTGGAATTCGGTGGCGTCGTTCCGGAGTACACCATCCGTGGCGTACGTCGCCTCCCAGCAGTCCCCGTTCGTCTGCTGCAGCTGGAGCCGCGCCGGGAGCGCGAGCGGTAGCGGCGGAAGCGGCAGATTCGGGCCGCCTCCCTTCACGGTGATAGTGTCCCGACATGCTCCGCTGCCACCGGTTCACACCCCTGCGGGGGCCTGCTAGGTTGGATCAATGGCGCGCGGCGCCCCCGCCCAGGCCCGTTACACGAAGGACCAGTACTTCGAGCTGGTGAAGAAGGGTGTGCTCCGCCCGGACGACCGGGTGGAGCTGCTGGAGGGGGTGGTCGTCGCGATGGCGCCGCACAATCCCGGTCACGCGTCGGCGATCAGGAAGGTATCGGACGGGCTCCGCCGCGCCTTCGGAGACAGCGGGGTCATCAGTGTCCAGCTCCCGCTCGTGGCTGGCCGCTACTCCGTGCCGGAGCCGGACGTGGCCGTTCTTCCCGGACGCAACGAGGACTACCAGGAGGCGCATCCGACGGAGGCGTTGCTCGTCGTCGAGGTCGCGGACAGCTCTCTCGCCCAGGACCGGATCACGAAGGCGGCGCTCTACGCGCGGGCGGGCGTCCCCGAGTACTGGATCGTCAACCTGCGGGACGACTGCGTCGAGGTTTACCGCCGCCTCGACCGTCGGGCGCGCTGCTACGGCGAGACGCGGGTCGTCCGGCGCGGAGGGCGGCTCGAGCCGGAAGCGCTCCCTGGGGCGACGATCGGTGCCGACGACCTGCTGCCGACACGCAAGCCGCGTTCCGGCTGAACTGACTGCTACACGACGCCGTCGCGGCGGAATCTCGCGATCTCCTCGGCCCCGAAACCGAGAGTGGCCAGTACGCTCTCGGTGTGCTCACCGAATCTGGGCGGTGCTGTTCTGAGCGAGGCCGGCGTCTCGGAGAGCTTGATCGGCGTGCCGAGCGTGAGCGTCCCACCGTGCTCGACGACCATCCCCCGGTGGCGCACCTGCGGGTCGGCGAACGCCTCCTCGAGCGTCGCGACCGGGGCGAAGCAGATGTCGACGTCGCCAAGCTCTGCGACCCATTCGGCGAGCGTCTTCGTGCGAAACGCGGCGCGGAAGAAGGCGAACATCTCCGCACGCTTCGCGCCCTCGTCCCATTGCTGCTGGATGAAATCCTCGCGTCCGAAGTGCCGGCAGAGGGTCGCCCAGAAGTGCTCCTCGTAGGCGCCGACCGTGACGTGCCGCCCGTCGCGTGTCTCGTAGACGGCATAGCAGGGAAAGTGTCCGGTGAGCTGCGTCTTCCCGCGCTCGGGTGGGCGCCCCGAGAGCAGGTAGAGCAGCGTGTGGTAGACGTTCCACGCGACGGCGCCGTCGAGCATGGCGACGTCGACCAGCTGGCCGCGGCCGGTGCGCTCACGGGCGATGAGCGCCGTCAGGATGCCGACCGCCGCCATGAGGGAGCCCGCGCCGATGTCGGCGATCTGCACGCCCGGGATGACCGGCGGCCCGCCCGCCTCGCCGACGTAGTGGAGGACGCCCGCGGCGGCCAGGTAGTTGACGTCGTGGCCGACGCGGTCCCGGTGGGGGCCGTCCTGGCCGTAGCCCGAGATCGCACAGTAGACGAGTCGCGGGTTCAACGCCGAGAGCCGCTCCCAGCCGATGCCGAGGCGCGCCATGACGCCCGGGCGGAAGCCCTCGAGCACGACGTCTGCTTCTGCTGCGAGGCGGAGGAAGATGTCGCGGCCCGCGTCGCTCTTCAGGTTGAGCGTCATGCTTCGCTTGTTGCGTGCGAGGAAAGGGATGCCGGTGCCGAACGGATCGCCCGGTGCGGCGATCGTGAGCACGTCGGCGCCGAGGTCGGCGAGGAGCGTCGAGCAGAACGGACCCGGGAGCTGCCGCGAGAGGTCGAGGAGGCGGAGATGGTCGAGCGGTGTCACGCGCCTGCGCGCTCGAGCCGGATCACGACCACCGGCCGGGGCGTGACCCAGCGCCGGAGGGAGGCGACGCTCGGCCGACGGAGCGCCGTGCGCGCCAGGGCATTCAGCGGTCGGAACGGCGCGGCCGGGAAGAAGGGATTCGCCGTGACGATCGCCCGCTTGTGGAAGACGTCGTCGACGATCTCGGCGCGCGCCGGCACGCGGCGGCCGCGCACGGTCACCTCGACACGCGGGTCCTTGCGGAGGTTCCGGAACCAGTCCGATCGGGTGCCGTAGGTCGAGATCACGATGATCTCGCCGTCCGTGCGGGCGCAGGGCAGCAGCACCTCGCGCGGCAGGCCGGTCCGCCGGCCGCGTGTCGTGAGCAGCACCCAGCCGGGCGCGCGCGAGAAGTAGCCGCGCAGCGTCCGGATGAGCGCGGCGTGCGGGCCGCGGAGGGCACGCGGCACGAAGTGCAGGCGTGCGGCGAAGGGCTCGCGCATCTCGGTACCTACGCGATCAGGTGGCGCGCGATCGTGAGCTCCTGGATCTCCGTCGTGCCGCCGCCGAGCTCCATGAGCTTCGCGTCGCGCGCCAGGCGCTCCACCTCGTACTCCTCCATGTAGCCGTTGCCGCCGAGGATGTGGATCGCCTCCATCGTGATCTGCGTGGCGGCCTCGCAGCAGTAGAGCTTCCCGGCGCAGATGTCCGCCATGCTCATGCGCACCTTCCGGCCGGCCAGGAAGTCGGCGAAGACGAAGTTCCGCATGTTGCAGAGGAGGCCGTACATGCGGGCGAGCCGGCGCTGGATCAGCTGGAAGTTGCAGATCGGCTGGCCGAACTGCTCGCGCTCCTTGGAGTACCGCAGCGCCAGCTCGAAGGCGCGGTCAGCGAGACCGAGGGACAGTGTGGGCATGCCGGCGCGCTCCTCGGCGAGCCGTCCCTTCACGTGGTCGCGCTCGCGGACCCCGCCGCCGAGGAGGTTCTCGCGTGGGATGCGGACGTGGTCGAGGTAGACGGCGCCGGTGGGCGAGGCGTGCGTGCCCATCTTGCGGAAGGGCTTCGAGACGTCGAGCCCCGGGCGCTCGCGCTCGATCAGGAACGGCTGGATACTCCGCGCGCCGTTCTCCTCGAGCTTCGCGTAGATCACGAAGACGTCTGCGTACGGCGCGTTCGTGATGAATGTCTTCTGCCCGTTCAGCACGTAGGCGTCGCCGTCGGGACGCGCCGTCGTCCCCATCGAGCCGAAGGCGTCGGAGCCGGCGCCGGGCTCGGTGAGGCCCCACGCCCCGACGACCTCGCCGCTCATGAGCCCCGGCACCCAGCGCTCCTGCTGCGCCGGGGTGCCGTGGCGGCGGATCGTCCCCGCCACCTGCCCGTAGCTCACGCCGTAGGAGACGAGCACGCCGGCGCACACCCGCGAGATCTCGATCGCCACCGCGGCCGGCACGAAGAACTCGAGGTGGTCCTCGGGCGACGCCTCGCGCATCGCCTCGGTGAACTCGCCGTCGCCGGCCATGCCGAGGCCACGCGCCAGGTTCTTGATGCAGGCATAGGGCGGCTCCTCGCCGTGCTCGAGCTTCTCGACGTGCGGCGCGAGCTCGCGCTCGACGATCTTCCGCGCCGTGTCGCGGATCAGCCGCTGCGTCTCGTTCAGCTCCGGGTAGGCATCTGGCATGACGATTCCTCCGCGAACGCCTTGGCCCAGGCGTAGTCTGGCTTGCCGCTCGGGCTGCGGACGATCTCCGCCGCCACCACGACGGCGCGCGGGATCTTGTAGTCGGCGAGGTGCGGCGCGCAGTGCGCGCGCAGCTCCTCGACCGTGGGCGACGCCCCCCGGTCGCGGAGCGAGACGACGGCCGTGACCCGCTGCCCCCAGCGCGTGTCGCGCACGCCGACCACCAGCGCGTCGTTCACCGACGGATGTCCCTTGACGACGCGCTCCACCTCCTCGGCGTACACCTTCTCGCCGCCGGTGTTGATGCAGGCGGAGTCGCGCCCGAGGAAAAGGAGCCGCCCGTCCTCGTCCCAGCGCGCGCGGTCGCCGCCGATGCAGTAGCGCACCCCGTCGATCACGGGGAAGGTCTGGCGGGTGCGCTCGGGGTCGCCGAGGTAGCCGAGGGGCAGGTGGCCGCGGGTGGCGAGCCAGCCGACCTCGTCGGAGCCGGGCTCCAGAAAGCGGCGCCGGTCCTCGGAGAGGAGGATCGAGTTCTCGCGCAGCTGGTACGCCGAGTGGCCGCCCGGTCCCGACGCCGCGTCCCAGCTCATGGCCTGCAGCCCCGCCTCGGTCGCCCCGATGCTCTCGATGAACATGGTACCGTCGGGCAGCAGCGCGGCGAGCTCCTGCTTGACCCCCGGGGAGAGCACGGCCGCCGTGCTCGAGATCACGCGCACGGACGACGCGTCGTAGCCTCCCTCGCGCAACGCGGCGAGGAGCGGCCGGGCGAAGGCGTCGCCGACGAGCGACATCTGGTCGACGCGCTGGCGCTCGATCGTCCGCCACGCGGCGTGCGGATCGAAGCGTCGCACCTCGTCGGGGAGGATGACCGTGCCGCCGCGGTGGAAGGTGTTGAACGCGGCCCACTGGCCGGCGCCGTGCATGAAGGGCGGGAGGATGAGGAAGCGGCCGCCGAGCCCCGAGTCGACGTGGCGGAGGAGCTTCTCCTCGCTGTCGAGCCGCTCGAACCCGGGGACGTGGCCGCCGAGCCCGTTGAAGAAGACGTCCTCGTGGCGCCAGAGGACGCCCTTCGGCATGCCGGTCGTCCCGCCGGTGAAGAGGACGTAGAGGTCGTCGGCCGAGTAGGGGAGGTCGATCGGGTCGGGGCGCTCGGCCGCGAGCCACTCCTCGTAGTCGACGGCGCCGGGGAGGAGCGCGTGCCCGGAGTCGTCGCGCACCTGGACGAGGTGACGCAGCGCCGGAAGCTCGCCTCGCACGGCGGCCAGCAGCGGAGCGAAGGTCGCATGGTAGATGATCGCGCCCGCCGCGCTCGTCTCGAGCACGTAGCGCAGCTCGTCGGCGACGTAGCGGTAGTTGACGTTGACGAAGGCGGCGCGCGCCTTCCACGCTCCGTACATCGCCTCGATCCACTCGTTGCCGTTGTGGCAGTAGACGGCGACGTGGTCGTGGCCCGACTCCCAGGGCTCGAGCGCGGCCCGTTCGCGGCGGCAGCCGAGGCCGAGGCGCCGGAGGGCGCGGCCAAGCCGGCGGGTGCGGGCCGTCAGGTCGGCGTACGTGAAGACGCGGTCCCGCCATGCGAGCGCCTCGCGGTCGGGAACGTGGCCAGCGATCAGCTCCTGGATGACGGCCAGGTTGACGAGCATCAGTAGGGCTCGGGCCTCCTCAGCGGCCTTTGAAGACGGGCTTGCGCTTCTCCTTGAAGGCCTTCGTCCCTTCGCGGGCATCCTCGGACATCGAGGCCGGGATGCCGAACTCGAGCTCCTTCTCGAGCGCCTCGGTCGTCGGCCGCCCGAGGCCCGCCAGCACCGAGCGCTTGACGGCCTGCACGGCGAGCGGCCCGTTCTGGCAGATGACCTCGGCGTAGCGGCGCGCCTCGGCCATCACCCGCGCGGCCGGCACCACCCGGTTGACGAGGCCCATGCGCAGCGCCTCCGCGGCCGAGAACTGCTCGCCCGTCAGCAGGATCTCCATGGCATTGGCGAAGGGAATCTGGCGGGCCAGGCGCGCCGTCGAGCCACCCATCGGGAAGAGGCCGTGCTTGACCTCGGCAATCGCGAAGCGGGCGTCCTCGGCCGCCACCCGGATGTCCGTGGCCTGGAGCATCTCCATGCCGCCCGCGACGCAGTAGCCCTTGACGGCGGCGATGATCGGCTTCGACACCTCGTAGTTGCGCATCAGCCCCTTGTAGATGAGGCTCACGTCGTTCTTGATCCGCTCGTCGAACTCGTCCTCCGCCGGGCGGAGCCCCTGCATCATGCGGACCAGCCGGTCGAGGTCGGCGCCGGCGCAGAATGCCTGCTCGCCGGCGCCGGTGAAGATCGCCGCGCGCACGGCGGGGTCGTCGTTCACGTCCTGCCAGGCGTCGGCGAGCCGGCAGAGCATCTCGGCGTTGATCGCGTTGCGCACCGCGGGGCGGTTCATGGTGACGACGGCGATCGCGCCCGACTTCTCGTAGAGGACCGCGGGCTCAGCGCTCATTACTGACGATCCACATCGCGAAGTACTGTGAGCCGCCGCCGTAGGCGTGGCCGAGCGCCGTCCGCGCGCCGTCCACCTGGTGCGCGCCGGCGCGGCCCATCACCTGGAGGGCCGCCTCGCCGAGGCGCAGCATGCCCGAAGCGCCGATCGGGTTCGTGCACAGGACGCCGCCCGAGGGGTTGATCGGCAGGTGTGCTCCCATCTTCTGCTCCCCGCGGTCGATGATCTTCCAGCCCTCGCCGACGTCGCAGAAGCTCAGGTTCTCGAGCCACATCGCCTCGAACCAAGCGAAGGGGACGTAGATCTCGGCGGTGTCGATCTCCTTCCACGGGTTCGTGATGCCCGCGCCCTCGTACACCGCCCTGGCGCACATCTTCCCCGCCTTGGGGCTCACCTGGTCGCGGCCCGGTACCCACATGGCCTCGGCATAGGAGGCGCCCGACCTGATCCACGCAGGCTTCCGCGGCCCCTTGCGCGCCGCCTCTTCCGACGCGATCACCAGCGCGCAGGCGCCGTCGGACGACGGGCAGGTCTCGCCGTAGCGGATCGGGTCCCAGAGGACGGGTGAGTTCATCACGTCGTCGATCGTCATCGGCTCGCGGAGATGCGCGTATTCGTTGCGCCCGCCGTTCTCGCGCGCGTTGACGGCGGTCATGGGGCCGATGTGCGGCGGACATTTCGTCCGCGCGATGTAGGCGCGGACGTAAGGCGCGAAGTAGCCGCCCGCTCCCGCGACGAGGGGCTGCGTGAAGGGCAGGTTGGGCGAGAGCGCCCACATGGCGTTGCCCTCGGACTGCTTCTCGAAGGCGACGGCGAGGACCCGCTCGAAGAGCCCCGAGCGGACGTGCGTCATGGCGGCAAGCGCCGTCGACGCCCCGACCGAGCCCGCGGTGTGGACGCGGATGAGCGGCTTCAGGTGCGCGCCGAGCGCGCCGGCGAGGAACTGCTCGGGCTGCATGACGCCTTCGAGCATGTCGGGCGCCTTCCCCACGACGACGGCGTCGATGTCGCGGTGCTCGAGCCCCGCGTCGAGGAGCGCACGGTCGACCGCCTCGCGCACCAGGCCCGGGATGCTCACGTCGGCGCGGCGGGAGGCATGCCGCGTCTGCCCGACGCCGACGACGGCCGCCTGCCGTTTCACGTCCACCTCCGCTGGTCGCCAAGCACCCAGACGACGTTCTGCTGGAGGCAATGGCCCTGCGCGCCGTGGGCGATGGCGCGGCGCGCGCCGGCGACGGCATGGCCGTCGGCGCGCCCGGCGAGCTGCCGGAACGCCTCGCCGAGGCGGATGAGGCCCGTCATCATGAGCGGGTTTCCCGCGAGCGGGCCGCCCGAGGGGTTGATCGCGGGCCGGGTGCCCGTGGGATCGAGCTCCATCGCCTCGCAGAGGACGAGCTCCTCGACGGGTGTCGTCGCGCACAGCTCGACGACGTCCACGTCGGCCGCTTTCGCGAGCCCTGCCATGGCGAGCGCGCGCTCCGTCGCGAGCCGGGCGCCGGCGCTCCCGGAGAGGTCGCGGCCGCCGAGCGTCTGCAGCTCGATGCGCTGGTCGACGCCGTGGATCCACGCGGGGCGGTCACACATCTTCTCCGCCTTCCCCTCGGCGGCGAGGATGAGGCAGACCGCGCTCTCGCCGACGGGTGGGAGGTAGCCTTGCCGCAGCGGCTCGACGGCCCACGGGGTCTTCGCGAGGTCCTCGGCGTTGGCCGGCGCACGGACCTGCGCGTCCGGGTTGCGCGCGCCTGCGGCCCGCCGCCGGGCCGCGAGCGCCGCGAGGTCGCGGTCGGTCGTTCCGGTGCGCGCCATCCACGCGCTCGCCTGGAGCGCTGCCGTGGAGGTGGGGTCGAGGCCGATCGCCGCCTGGTAGTAGGGGTCGAGCTGGAGGTTGAGCACCCGCTCGGGGTCGCCCTCCGAGGTCTTCCCGTAGCCGCAGACGAGCGCCGTGTCGGAGTCGCCCGTCTGGATGCGGAGCCAGGCGTAGTAGGCCGCGAAGCTCGCATCCATCTCGAGGTGGAGGTCCGGCTTTGCGGGCCACGAGCCCATCACCTCGAGCGCGGCGACGAAGCCGAACGGCCGGCCGTCGAGGTAGTCGGCCGAGCCGGCCGCCTGGTAGTCGATCGCCTCGCGCTCGACGCGGCACTGGGCGAGCGCCGCGCGCACCTGGGCGTACAGCATCTCGGTCGCGATCCGGTGCTCGTCGCGGGCGACGATGGGCGCCTGCGCGAAGCCGACGACGGCGACGTTGCGGAGCCCTGGCATCACAGCCGGTGCATGAACGAGGCGAGCGGCGCGTCGGGCTCGCCCGTCGGCCGGAAGTGGAGGATGTCCTCGTGGCCCCCCTGCCGCTCGCCGTCGGGTTTCCACACCGCCTCGACGCGCATGCCCATGCGGACCTCTTCAGGCTTGCACTCTTGGATGAGCGCATAGATCGAGATGTCGGCGCCGTCGAGCGCGACCGACGCCGCGACGTACGGCAGCTCGATCGACCGGCCGATGACCGGGATGTTGACGACGCAGAAGGTCGTCACGACGCCGCGATCGGCGACCGGCACCAGCTCGTCGCACGGCGCCAAGCTCTCCGGCGACGCGACGATTGGCGGCACGAAGACCTTGTCGGTCTTGGAGCACTTGGAGCCGAGGATCGTCTTGTCCTTGAGGGCGGCGAGGTAGCGCGCCTTGTAGTCGCCGGCGACGTAGCGATAGGGCAGGTGGACCTGCTTCTCCACGTACTTGACGGGCTCCTTCGGCGGACCGTCCGTCACGTGATCACCCGGAAGCACGCGATGTCGCGGATCGAGCCGTGCCGCTCGCCGTCGGGCGCCCACACGGCCTCGACGCGCGACCCGACGCGGAGCCTCGCGAGGTCGTCCCGCACGATGTGCGCGAGCGCCGTGTCGGCGCCGTCGAGCTTGACGAGCACGAAGGCGAACGGCTCGGAGCACGGATGGAGATGCGCGATCGGCCGGTGCACCTTGGCCACCGCCGTGACGACGCCGACGGGCTTCACCTCCACCCACGCGCCGCCCGCCGAGCCGTCGACCTCGGAGTAGCCGAGGGGTGGGACGACGACCCCCTGGCCCGCGACGCGCTGGCCCCAGATCCGCTTCTCTTCCTTGAGCCCGGCGAGGAAGCGCCCGATCACCTCGCCCGTCGAGTGCTTGTACGGGAACTCGGTGACGACGCGCTGCTCGAGCGGCTCCGTCATGTTTCTACCATTGCCCCCATGCGGGCGAGCGTGTCGACGCATTCGTTCACCAGGTCGTACATGATCTCGCGCACCGGACGCACGGAATTCATCCGGCCGACGATCTCGCCGACCGGTGTCCCGACCAGCTCCTTCGCCCCCGACGATCCGACGTGCGCGTAGCGATGGATGCGGCTCACGGCCTCGGCCGTCGCCATGAACTGGAGCGGCATCGGCAAGGTCCCCGGCGAATCGGGTCCATCCCACGCGTCGGTCCACGCCGTGCGGAGCTGGCGCGCGGGCTTGCCGGTGAGCGAGCGGGAGCGGACCGTGTCGCGCGACGTCGCCTTCAGGACCTTCTCGAGCGCGACCGGATGGAGGTCGCTCTCCGTGGACGCGAGCCAGATCGAGCCCGTCCAGGCGCCGTCGGCGCCGAGCGCGAGCGTGGCGGCGACCTGCCGCCCGCAGCCGATACCGCCGGCGGCCAGCACGGGGGTCGGCGCGACCGCGTCGACGACCTCGGGCACGAGGACGAGCGTGGCGATCTCGCCCGTGTGGCCGCCCGCTTCGTTGCCCGACGCGATGACGATGTCGACGCCGGCCTCGACCTGGCGGCGCGCGTGCTCGGCCGTGCCGATGAGCGCGGCGACGAGCACGCCCCGCGCATGGACCTTGTCGACGACGTCGCGCGGCGGCGTGCCGAGCGCGTTCACCAGCAGCTTGATCGGGTGGCCGAGCGCGACCTCCACCTGCGAGCGCGCGCCGGTGTGCGTCCAGGCGAGCAGCGACTCGTAGGCCGACTCGCCCTCCGGGAGGGGCGGCACCTTGTAGCGCTCGAGGATCTCCTGGACGAAGCGGCGGTGGCGCTCCGGGATCATCTGCTCGAAGACCGCCTTGTCGAGCCCGCCCTGCTCGGCGCCGGCGTACGACTCCGGCATCACGACGTCGACGCCATAGGACTTCCCGCCCACGTGCTCGTCGATCCAGCGGAGCTCCACCTCGAGCTGCTCGGGGGAGGGGAAGGCGAGCGCGCCGAGGACGCCGAGGCCGCCGGCCTTGCTCACCGCCGCCACCACGTCGCGGCAGTGGCTGAAGGCGAAGATCGGGAACTCGATGCCGAAGGTGTCGCAGACGCGGGTGCGCACGGAAACTCCTATCGCGGCGTGAACCTCACCGGCATGTGCTTGATGCCGCCGATGAAGTTGGAGCGGAGCCGCGTCACCGGGCCCGCGAGCTCGATGTCGGGCAGGCGGCGGAGCAGCTCCTCGAACATGATGCGGATCTCCAGGCGCGCGAGGTTGGCGCCGAGGCAGAAGTGCGGCCCGATCCCGAAGCCGAGGTGCTCGTTCGGGTGCCGGCCGACGTCGAAGTGGTCGGCATCGGAAAAGACCTCCTCGTCGCGGTTGGCCGAGCCGTACCAGAGGGTCACGCGCTGGCCTTCGCGGATCGGCTGGCCGTGGATCTCCGTGTCGTGCATCGCGGTGCGGACGAAGTACATGACCGGCGAGACCCAGCGCACCATCTCGTCGACCGCCGTCGGCAGGAGCGCGGGGTCGTGCCGGAGCCGGGCCCACTCCTCGGGGTGCTCGAAGAGCGCCAGCATGCCGCCCGAGATCGTGTTGCGGGTCGTCTCGTTGCCCGCCACCAGGAGGAGGAGGAAGAAGGAGTTGAAGTCGAGCTCGGAGAGCTTCTCGCCCTCGACCTCGGCGTCGAGGAGCACGCTCACCAGGTCGTCGCACGGGCGCAGGCGGCGCTCGCCGGCGAGCTGGTTCGCGTACATGTAGAGCTCGGCGGCGGCCACCTTCCCCGCCGCGTTCGACCCCGCGCCATACTCCGGGTCGTCGAAGCCGATCATCGTGTTGCTCCACTCGAAGACCTTGTGGCGGTCCTCGATCGGGACCCCCATCATCTCGACGATCACCTGGAGCGGCAGCTCGGCGGCGACGTCGGTCACGAAGTCGCACGCCCCCCGCGCCGCGATGTTGTCGACGATCCGGCGCGTGATCTCGCGCATGTGAGGCTCGAGGCGGTTGGTCATCTTGGGCGAGAAGCCGAGGTTCACGAGGCGGCGGTACTTGGTGTGGCGCGGCGGGTCCATGTTGATCATCAGGGTCTGGTTCGACGCGAACTCCTCCTCGGTCCAGTTCCGGAGGATCGTCCCCCGCCGCGCGGTCGAGAAGGTGCGCGGGTCGAGCGACACGTTCCAGATGTCGCGGTAGCGGGTCAGGGCCCAGAACCCCTCGCCGCCGCCGTTCCGATTCCAGAAGAGCGGGGCCTCGCGGCGGAGCAGCTTGAAGGCCTCGTGTGGCGGGCCTGCCGCGAACTGGTCGGGATTCGAGAGGTCGATCTCCGACAGCCTCATGCACGCCTCCTCAACGGCCGCGCGCCACGCCGAGAAGCTGGGCGACCGCGGCCTTCAAAAAGCGGCGCTGGCGAGCGACCGCGGCGGGGCTCCGCGGATCCTCCTCGACGATCACCTCGAGCAGCGCTGCGTCGGAGAAATAACCGAAGATCAGATGGTAGAGGCCGGTGGCGAGCTGCGGCAGGTCCGCCGGCTCCCAGGGGCCGCCGGCGCCCTGGAGCAGGCGGAGGCCGTGGGTGTACACGGGACGGAGGAGCGTCCGGACGGCGGTCCGGAGGAAGCGGCTGTCGTCGAGCCCGGCACGCTGGATGAGCCTGGGCAGGTGGGGGTGCTCGATCAGGTAGTCGAGCAGCCGGTCGACGTTCCGCTCGACCTCGGCCGGGTCGAGCCAGCCGCCGCCGCTCTGCTCCATCAGCGCGACGATCGGCGCGACACCGCGCGCGAGCGCCGCCTCATACAGGGCGCGTTTGTCCGAGAAGTGGTGGTAGAGGCTCGCCTGGTTGCGGAGCCCCGCGTCGGCTGCGATCTCTCGCATGGACACGCCGGCGAAGCCACGCTCGGCGAAGCGGCGCTCGGCGGCGTCGAGGATGGCATCGCGTGTCGAGGGCGGTTCGGAAGCCGGGACCGCCGCGGCGCGCGTGCTCATCGGAGCCGGCTTATACGAACAAACGTTCGTTTGTCAACGCCCGTGGCGATTGGCTCGGACTTGGCCCCTAGCCTTAGGGCTGCTACTGTCCCTGCTCGGGAGGCCGGCGTCGGCGGGGGCGCGGTTGATGGCCGCGCCTGCTCGCTAGGTGACCTTGTGCCAGGAATCCGGGCCACCCGGTCCGAAGAGCATCCTGACCGGTTGAGGTTCAGGCCGAACGACGTAGCGCCATTCCCAACAAAAGGAGGTGTGGTATGGCCGTCGAAACCGTCGCCACAAGCCGTGGCGTGCGTCTTGGTAGCGGATCATGCCCAAGAACATCAGCG
>VBKF01000166.1 GCA_005888095.1 Deltaproteobacteria bacterium
CGCAGCTCACGCTGGGTGATCTCGCGCGCCATGGCGACAGCTCGTAGCACGGGTGCTACTCGTGCGCAATTCACGGCTTGGGGGCTCGTTGCCGCTGGATGCGCCACGACCGGCGGCATGGACGCGGCGAAATCCGCCGTGATAAGCCCGCGACGTGGTGAGGATCGTCAGCGCGCAACACGATTCCCCCCGCGGCCGCTGGACGTACAGCGAATGGCGGCCGCCCGGGCTCGCGGGCCTCGTCGAGGTCATCTGGGAGACCCGCGGCACGACCACCGAGCCGCAGGACCGGCATTACCCGCACGGGATGTTCGAGCTGCTCGTGAACCTCATGGGCAACCGCTACCGGCTGCTCCAGCCCCGGGGCACGGGGACCTTTGCGACCACCTGGCTCGTCGGCCAGCAGCTCGGCCCGATCGTGACGGCGGCGCCGGACCGGCACCACGTGCTCGGCATCCGGCTCCGGCCGGCCGGCGCGTACGCCCTCCTCGCGGCGCCGCTCGGCGTGGTGACGGGGCTCGTCGTCGAGCTCGAGGACCTCGTCGGCCCCACGGCGCGGGAGCTCGTCGAGCGGTGCCGCGACGCCCCGTCGGTCGCGGCGCGATTCGGCCTCGCGGCGGCGTGGCTCGCTGCGCGGCTCGCCGCCGCCCGTGCGATCGACCCGGCGATCGCCTGGGCTGCGGCCGAGATCGAGGCGCGCGAGGGCCGCGTCGCGATCGCGGAGCTTCGCAGGGAGACCGGGCTCTCGAAGACACGCCTGGCGGCGGCGTTCCGCGAGCAGATCGGCGTCACACCGAAGGTCTACGCGCGGCTCGTCCGCTTCCGGCTGGCGCTCGCCATGCTCGAGAGCGGCATCGGCCCGCTTGCCGACGTGGCGCTCGCGGCCGGCTACTACGACCAGCCCCACTTCAACGCGGAGTTCCGTGATCTCACGGGCCAGAGCCCGCGGGAGCTCCTCGTCGCGCGCTATCCCTCCGGCGTCCCCATCGTCCGGACGGACGGGTGAGCGGGTCCCGCGGGGCCGGGGACTTTTTTCCAAGACGCCGTCCTGGTGTTGCGCTATGAGCGGCACCAGACGATCCAGCCCGAAAGGAGACCGCCCATGACCGGCCAGGGCCAACCCCCGATTCCACTGCCGTTCCAGCTCTCGCGCATGATCACGAGCTACTGGGTGCCGCAGTCGATCCACGCCGCCGCCGAGCTCGGCATCGCCGACGCGCTCGCGGGCGGCCCGAAGCGGAGCGAGGAGATCGCTCGCGCGGTCGACGCGAACCCCGATGCGGTGCACCGGCTCTTGCGGGCCCTCGTCGCGCTCGAGCTCTGCGCCGTCGGCGACGACGGCGCCTTCGCGCTCACACCGCTCGGCGCCTGCCTGCGGAGCGACACGAGCGATTCGGTGCGGGCGTGGGCGCTCCTGCTCGGCAGCGAGCAGCATTGGCGGTCGTGGGGGCGGCTCGTCGACTGCATCAGGACGGGACGCTCCGTGCCGGAGCTGGAGGGCAGGGACACCTGGGTCGAGCCGTCGAACGACCCGGGAGCGTCGACGAACTTCAACCAGTCGATGGTGCAGCTCACCCGTCACATCGCGGGCGCGGTGGCCGTGTCGTACGACTTCAGCGCGTTCCGCACGATCGTCGACGTGGGCGGCGGCTTCGGTGCGCTTCTGCCGCCGATCCTTAAGGCGAACCCCGAGCTCCGCGGTATCGTCTTCGACCTGCCGCGCTGCCGCGACGGCGCGCGGGCGCTCGCCGAGAAGACCGGCGTCGCCGGCCGGTGCGAGTTCGTCGGCGGCGACTTCTTCACGGACTCGCTGCCGAAGGCCGACGCCTACATCATCAAGAGCGTCATTCACGACTGGGACGACGAGCGGAGCGTCGCGATCCTGCGAACCATCCGCGCCGCGATGGGGCCGGAAGCGAGGCTGCTCGTCGTCGAGCCGATCCTTCCCGAGCGGCCCGGGTCGTCGCCGTTCGATGCGATGCTCGCGCACACGGACCTCAACATGCTCGTCGTGACCGGCGGCCGGGAGCGCACCGAGGCCGATTTCCGGAGGCTGATCGAGCGGGCGGGACTGCGGACGGCGCGTATCCTGCCCACGCCGGCGACGATGAGCATCATCGAAGGGAGGAAGCCATGACGAACCTGAGCCCGTACCTCTGCTGCAAGGACGCGACCCGCGCGATCGAGTTCTACCGGAAGGCGTTCGGCGCGAAGGAGACCATGCGGCTCGCGGAGCCGAGCGGACGAATCGGCCACGCCGAGCTCGAGATCGCCGGCGCGCCGGTCATGCTCGCCGACGAGTATCCCGACTTCGGTATCCTCTCGCCGACGTCGATCGGCGGCACGCCGGTGAAGCTCCATCTCTACGTCGACGACGTCGACGCGCTGGTTGCGCGCGCGGTGGCGGCGGGCGCCAAGGTCGTGCGAGCGGTCGAGGACCAGTTCTACGGCGATCGCTCGGGTCAGATCGAGGATCCGTTCGGTCACGTCTGGTTCGTCGCGACCCGGAAGGAGCATCTCTCCACCGCGGAGATCCAGCGACGCTACGACAAGCTCATGGGAAAGTAGAGGCTGCCGATTCCGTCAGCGGAAGTGGGGCATGATCCGCGTCGCGAACAGCTCGATCGAGCGCAGCACCTTTGCGTGCGGGATGCGGTCGGCCTGCATGAGCGCGATGAAGTGGTCCAGGCCAGCTCGCTGGTATCGCTCGACCTTCCGCAGGCAGTGGTCGACGTCGCCGACGATGACCATGTCCTCGCGATCCAGATCCTCGAAGGTGCATGCGTTCCGCTGCATCTTCACGATGATCGGGTACTCCTTGGCGATCATGTCGCGATAGGGCGTGCTCCTGATCTCGAGCTCGGCGTACTCGCGCTGCATGCCGCGGCCGGTCGGGTCGGCGAAGCCGCCGAGGACACGGAAGGCGTAGAGGAGGTAATTGATGGCGGCCTCGGTGCCGCCGCTCAGGACGGCATCCTCCTTCGTCTCGGCGACGTGGACGACGGTGAAGGCAGCCACGCGGTCGTTCACGAACTTGCCGACCGGCTTCGCGCCGGTGAGCGCGGTCCGGTAGGCGCGGACCCGCTCGGCGAGCTGCGGGACGCTGACGAAGAGCGTGAGTCCGAGGACGCCGATGCCATTGCGCGCGGCGATCTCCCACGACTGGGGGCTCGTGGTCGCCATCCAGATCGGTGGGTGCGGCTGCTGGAGAGGCTTCGGGACGATGCTGCGCGCCGGCACGGTCACGAACCGCCCGGTGTGGCTGAAGGGATCCTCCGTCCACATCCGGGGGATCATCTCGAGCGACTCCTGCCACATCGCGCGCGACAGCTCGGTGTCGATCCCGAAGCCGGCCTGCTCGTACTGGCTGGAGCGGCCGGTCCCGAACTCGAGCCGGCCGTCGGAGAGGATGTCGAGCGCGGCGGCGCGCTCGGCGACGCGGATCGGGTGGTTGAAGCGATCCGGCAAGAGCACGACGCCGTGCCCGATGCGGATCTGCCGTGTCCGTTGCGCGACGGCCGAGAGGAAGACCTCGGGCGCGGAGGAGTGGGCGAACTCCGTGAGGAAGTGGTGCTCGACCGCCCACACGGTGTCGAAGCCGAGCCGGTCGGCGAGCGCGATCTGCTCGAGCGCCTCGTGGTAACAGCGGTACTCGCTGCGCGCGTCGTGCGGCTTGGGGATCTGGAGCTCGTAGAGCAGGTCGAACTTCATCGTCGGCGTCCCGCCGTTCTAATGCGCCGGTGTCCCCCCGTTGTTCAAGCGCACCGTGCGGTGCCCGCCGTGATGGACATGGCTAGCGGGACGTGCCAGGTTTCGTGTCGGCCGTGAGGCGGTGGACCAAGATGACCGGTGCCGTCATGGTCACCGCGCTCGCGGTCGGCGTGCTGGCGACCCCACGCGTCGGGACGAGCTTCTCGATGCGCATCTGTCGTCGCGAATGCAGCCGAAGGATCGCTGCGGAGTGTGGCCTGCCGGACCACCGCGGGTATCGTCGCTGCAAGCGCGGATTGCTCGTGTCCTGCCGGCGGCGCGGGCCGGGCGCAGCGTGTGCGATACCCGTGACAACGACCACCACTCTCCCCGGGCAACTCGCCTCGGGCCACATCAAGACGGTGTTCGTCATTCTCATGGAGAACCAAGACTGGGCGAGCATCGCGGGCAACCCCGCCGCACCGTACATCAACAACGTCTTGCTGCCGATGGCCGCGCACGCAGAGCAGTACTACAATCCCCCTCGCCTGCATCCCAGCGAGCCGAACTACCTCTGGCTCGAGGCCGGCACGAATTTCGGCGTCCTCAACGACGATCCCCCCGCGCAGAATCACCAGAGCACCGCCAGCCACCTCGTCACGCTGCTGAACACGGCCGGCGTGTCGTGGAAGGCGTACCAGGAAGGCATCAGCGGCATGACCTGTCCCTTGACCAACGTTGGCGAGTACGTGGTGCGGCATGACCCCTTCGTGTATTTCGACGACGTCACGGAGGCCAACAACTCGTCGGCCCCGTACTGCATCGCCCACGTGCGCCCCTACGCAGAGTGGGCAGGCGACCTGAACGCCGGCACGGTGGCACGGTACAACTTCATCACGCCGAACGTGTGCGACGATATGCACAGCTCTTGCACTCCAGTGAACGATCCCGTGAAGCAGGGGGACACGTGGCTGTCGACGGAGGTGCCGAGGATTCTCGCGTCGCAGGCCTACGCCGACCACGGAGCTCTCTTCATTACGTGGGACGAAGCCGAGACCAACGACGGCCCGATCGGGATGATCGTGCTGTCGCCGCTCGGGAAGGGCGGCGGGTACTCGAACAGCATTCACTACACACACAGCTCGACGCTGCGCACGGTCGAGGAGATCTTCGGTGTGAGCCCACTGCTCGGCGACGCCGCCCAGTCGACCGACCTCGCCGACTTGTTCGTCGCCTTCCCGTAGGAGGCCCGATGCGAGAGAAAATCGGCGTCATCGCCGTGGCGGCCATGCTGATCGCTCCCGCGCTCGCGTGGTTGCGTCTCGTGCCGGGACTGGCGGGTTTCGTGGCATTCGCGCTCGGCGGGTTGATCGCGCTCGGCGTGGGGCTCGTGACGGTCGTGCAGGCCGCCCGCGGGCGCGGGCTCGGACTCGGCGGCGCGGTCGCGCTGATCGCCGGTATCGCGTTCCTGGCGATCGCCGCCCGCGGCCGCGGCGCTCCCCGCATCAACGACTTCACCACCGACCTCGCCGACCCGCCCGTCTTGCGCCACGCCGCCGCTCTGCCCGCGAACGCCGGGCGCGACCTCGCCTACCCGCCGGCCTTCGCTCCCATCCAGCAGGCGTGCTGCGCCGACCTCCGGCCGGCGCGGCTCCCGGTGCCGCCGGCCGAGGCCTTCGCGCGAGCGCGGCGGGCGGCGGAGACGATGCCGGCCTGGACGATCACCGCCGCCGACGACGCGAGCGGCACGATCGAGGCCGTCGCCACCACCCGCCTGTTCGGCTTCCAGGACGACATCGCGATCCGCGTCCGCGCCGACGGCGCGGGCGCGAGCCGGGTGGACGTGCGCTCCAAGTCGCGCGACGGGAAGGGCGACCTCGGCACCAACGCGGCCCGTATCCGCGCCTACGTGACGGCACTGGAGGCGGGCCGGTAGCACGCGCTGCGCGGCCGCCATGGCGAGCGCTCGGCGCGACCAGAACGCGACACCGCGCCACCCCCGCGTCACTCGGCGGCGGCCGCGCCCCGTGCGCTGGCGGGCCGCTCCTGGCAGGCCCCTTGCACACCCGCCGGACCGGCCCGCGGGGCCGGAGGAGGACACCGATGCCGACGATGCAGGAGCTGCTGCGCGAGACGGTGGAGAAGGGCGCCTCGGATCTGCATCTGAGCACGGGAGAGCCGCCGCTCCTGCGCATCCACGGGGACCTGGCCCGCACGGACCATCCGCGGCTCGGCGCCCCGGAGGTGATCGCGCTCGTCCACGAGATCATGCGCGAGCCGCAGCGCAACGCCTTCGAGACCGAGCACGAGGTGGACTTCGCCTGCGAGCTCCCCGGACACGGGCGCTTCCGCGTCAACGTCTTCCTGCACAGCCGCGGCCCGGGCGCCGTGCTCCGCACCATCCCGACCACGATCCCCTCGCTCGAGAGCCTCCAGCTGCCGCCGGTGCTGAAGGAGCTCTGCTCCCGCGAGCGCGGGCTCGTCCTGGTCACCGGACCGACGGGCTCCGGGAAGTCGACGACGCTCGCCGCGATGGTCGACCTGATCAACCAGACCTGGGACGCCCACATCCTTACGGTCGAGGATCCGGTCGAGTTCGTGCATCCCCCCAAGCGCTGTCTGGTGAACCAGCGCGAGGTCGGGCCGCACACCAACTCCTTCACCAACGCGCTGCGGAGCGCGCTGCGCGAGGACCCGGACGTCATCCTGATCGGCGAGATGCGCGATCTCGAGACGATCTCGCTCGCCCTGACCGCGGCCGAGACCGGCCACCTCGTGTTCGGGACGCTTCACACGTCGAGCGCGCCCAAGACCATCGACCGCATCATCGACGTGTTCCCCGCGGGCCAGCAGGGCCAGATCCGCACCATGCTCGCCGAGTCGCTCGAGGCGGTGATCGCGCAGACGCTGGTCAAGAAGAAGGGGGGCGGCCGGGTCGCGGCCTGCGAGATCCTCGTCGGCGCGCCCGCGGTCCGGAACCTGATCCGCGAGGCGAAGCTGCATCAGCTCCTCTCGATGATGCAGACCGGGCAGCGGCTCGGGATGCAGACGCTCGACATGGCGCTCGCCGACCTGCTGAAGCGCGGCCTGATCGACCAGAGCGCGATGCCACCGCGGCCCGCGGGGATGGCGGGCGTCGCGGCCTGAAGGCGTCCTAAACTCCCACCTGGAAGCTGCCGAAACTCCGAGAGCGCCCGCGGCTCGCGTCGCGTACTGGGCGCCCGGAGGACCACAATGAGACTGGGGCTCAGGCTCGCGGCCAGGGCGGCCGTGCTGTTTGCGGCCCCGGCCGCGCTCGCCGGCAACCAGGGGCCGGCTCCCTGCGCGGGCGGCCGCTACCTGCTGGCGGCTCCGCTCGTCGTGCGGGACGGAGGGCCGCAGAACGATGTGCTGACCGTCGCCGGGTTGCAGGTGACGCTCGCGAGCGGCTGTCCGGCGACGGCCGCAACGAAGATCAAGGCGCGCAAGCGGTTCACCCAGATCGTGGTCACCTGGCCGGCGTGCACCGGGCTTCCGGGCAAGGCGACGCTCAAGGCGCAGGTCGACGCCGCGACCTGTGCGCGGATGAGTGGCACGTTCGCGGTGCGTGCGAAGCCCCGGAGGAAGCCGTTGTCCTTCACGGCCGAGCGCTCGCGATGCGGGGACGGGGTGCTCGATACCGGTGCCGGCGAGGTGTGCGAGCCGGCCGACTCCTGCTGCACGACCACGTGCGAGTTCCAAGTGGCCGGGACCCCCTGCGCGAACGGGGTGTGCGATGCGACGGGCCAGTGCGCGCCGCTGACGACCACCACCACGACGACAACCAGCACGACCGCGACGAGCCCGCCCGCCACGAGCACGACGACCATCACGACCACCACCACGACGGCGGCCACCTCGACCACGAGCACGACGACCACCACCACGACCACGGTCACCACCACCACGTTGCCGTCCCGCGACGACGACTACTACCCGCAGGCGGTGGCGCCGCCCGACTTCTCGAAGATCACGCTCACGCCCGAGGACACCGGCCACACGCACGTCGTCGGGGCCGCGGGGGCGATTCCGGGCCCGTTCCCGGTGTACGTCGCGAGCCCCAACAGCGCCAACGACGTCTTCGCGACCGCCGCCGCCGACGGCAGCTTCACGGCCGACGTCGTCGCGCCGCCTGGCGCCTGGGTGCTGGTGAAGTACGACCCGACGAACGGCAGGTGGATCGATCCGACGTCGGGCGACGTCCTGCGGGCGCCCGTCAACTCCGCGCCCGGCGCCTGGCGTCAGGTGCCCTTCACGCCTCCCGCGGGCAGCGGCGTGCCGTTCGTGCTCGCGGGCTCGACCTTCGAGAACCGCGTGGACTTTCAGCTGTCCGGGCTCCTCTCCCAGTCGGGCGCCAGCGTGACACTGGCCGGGACGATCACGTTCTACTCGACGGACGCCCTGACAGGCCAGACGCCGCAGTTCTCGATCCTGCTCCACCGGCTCTACAACGCGGCCGGGGAGCCGCGAATGATGGCCAACCAATTCTTCTCGACCATCCTGACGCCGACGGGACTCCCGGTCGAGCACTGGAACGGTCCGCCACTCCTCGCCGACGCGCTCGTGCCGAGCGCCCTGGCCCAGACCGCCCCGAACGTGTACTCGGCGCCGTTCACCTACACGCGGACGCTTCCTCCGGGGCTGGACGACGGGACGTACGCGTTCTCGCTCTCCACCTTCGGGACCGGTCTCACCGGCTCGCTCGGCGGCGCGCGCCGGGAGGTGAACCCGTTCCTCACGAACCACGAGCTCTACTTTCCGCCGTTTCCTGTGGGCAGCCCGGCGACGCCGCATCTCTTCTGGGGTCTCCTGACGGACGTCTTCAGCGCGGACGGGAGCCGGGGCACGGTGGCCGCCGAGGATGCGACCGCGTTCGGGATCGTCGACCGGATGGCCACGCAGGCGGGCAGCTTCGTCGTCCCGCGCGTCAGCAAGAAGGACGGGCAGCCGCTCGTCTACCGGCTCGAGCCGTACGTGCCGATGGTGAGCCAGGGCGAGCGCCGGCTCGCCAACGTGCCGACGCACGCCTTCAGGTTTCCGTCGGGCTCCCTCACCGCCACGATCACGCGTCCCGATGCACAGGTCGTGACCCTCGGCCCCGAGCCCTTCCGCGGCGCCGCGTCCCGCACGCCCGCGTCCTCGCAGGGGCAGGTCCTGGACAACGGAGGCGGGCACCTGGGCGACGTCTTCCAGCTGAGCACGGGCTCGGGCGCCTTCGACTATCAGTTCCCCCTCTACGGCGAATACACGATCGTTCTCGACGGGACCGTCGACGACGTGTACGGCAACACCTACACCGGCGGCGGTACGTACACGGTGTTCGTGGCGGAGCCGCTCGACCTCGAGCCCGCCGTGCTTCCCATGACGCCGCTCGAGGTCGGGGACAGCCTCAACCCCGGTCTGACGGTCCTGCCCGGCGTACCCGCGGACGTCACGGTGGATGCCACGCTCCTGGTGAACTCCGACCCGAACCAGGCGGTCACGCTCTCGGTGCACGGCACGGCGAACCGGTTCGGTACGTTCACGCCGCCGGCGGGGACGGTGCCGCTGACGATGACCGGCCCGGGTGAGCTCGTGGTGAAGACGGTGGCGACCTACACCGACCCCGACGGTGTCCTCTGGATGGGCGCCACGCGCTGGGGCCAGGTGGTCGCCCAACCGAACAGCAGCTTTGTCGCGCACGGGCGGCACGAGATCGACGACGTCCCGGTCGCGTCGGCCCGCCAGTGGTTCCAGACGGGCATCTTTCCGCGGGAGGCGCATGCCTTCCTCCCGTGGGCCACGGGAGACGTGCTCTGGCAAGGCGACAGCGAGGCCGCGCGGGTCCAGATCACGGCCGAGGATACGGACGGCGCGATCGAGGCCGCGATGACCGACTGGGTCGCGCACGGCAACTACTTCTCGAAGGGCGACGAGTCCTCGCCCCCGCCGAGCTTCGCCGAGCGCGCGGGGAAGGGCGAGCTGCCGCTCGCGTTCTCGACCAGCACCGGCGCGAACGCTGCCGAAGAGCCGGGCGACATCGTCGGGTACGGCTACTGGTACGCGGGGATCGAGCGCCCGGGCGAGCGCGTGCGCGAGATCATCAGCGACGACGACAACGGCACCGCCTACTGGCGTTTCGGCGAGCTCTACGGGCTTCAGCCCGGGATGGGCGTCGCGGGCGATCAGCCGGGGGACTTCAAGTTCCAGTTCGGCGGAGCGGTGTACCGCGACGCCATCCACGCGGTCCAGGGGTACGGCATCTACGCGAGCCTCTGGATGCATCTGCCCGACGACGACACCGGCGAGACGTACGTCTTCCCGCCCTTCGAGGGCGCGAACGGCGGACCGTCGGACGGGCCGCTCCTGACGCTCCGGGGCCAGGCGATCGACGCCTTCGTCGTCCCGCTCGCCGTGCGTCCCGGCACCATCCTGGAAACGGGCGACGCCTTCTCCTTTGCCGCGCAGCTCGCGCCGACGCTGCCCGCCGCCATGAGCGTGGTCGTGACCGGACCCGGCGGCGCGAGCCACACGATCGCCGGCCGGGCCAACGCCATCGGCTACTTCTACGATCCTGCCCAGGACTTCACCGTCGACTTGGCGGGCGTGTACCACGTCGCGGTGACGGCGACCTTCGACGCGCCGACGTCCGCCGGCCCGATGTCGGCGCCCTACCCGACGGGGACGATCCTCGGCGCGGTGGACGGTGGCTTCGACGTCTACGTGGTCGCGAGCGACACGCCCTCGCTGCCCCCGGGGCAGCCGCCCTGGAGCGTCGTCGGTGGGACGGGGCCGGTGAATCTCACGATCCACGCCCCGTTGGGCACGGAAACCGGAACGGTGCACTACACGATCGCGATGCCGGGCTACCTCCTCGCGAGCGGCAACACCTCGCTTGACCACGGCAGCGCCACGATCGTCTACGACCCGATCACGCTGCGCCAGACCTTCCCCAACATCGACGTCGGCGGCCGGCTCACGGACGGCCCGGGGCTCGCCGACACGGTGTGGACGAGCGTCGCACTCGAGGCCGCCGACGGACGGCTCTATGCCGATCACGTGACGCTCCAGGGACCGGACGCCTACCTGCCGGCGCGCTAGGACAGATCGCCAGCTGCGTCTGCCCCGGGCGCGTAGACGTCACCTCAGCGCCCGCCGCGCGCGCGCCGCTTCACCGTGGAGTGCCCCGATCGGTCCCGTGGGAGTGCCCGCGATCGGAGCCTTCCCCGCGATCATCGGACCCCTTCCCGCGGTCATGGGGCCCGTTCCCGCGCTCGTCCGGCCCGTTCCCGCGAGCGGGTCGCTCATCCTCGCCGACCGCGTCCTGGTAGTCTCTCGCCACCTCGTCGTCCTCGAGCGGCCGGCTTCGCACATCGACCCGTCCGATCAGCCCCGGTGCTACCCGACGGCTCTCGGCAAGGTCCGAGCCGACGAGGAGCTCGGTGTCGGGTGGGAGATCGACATGTCCGCGGCCCATCCGCCGGCCGACGAGCTCGCCGTCGACGTACAGCGAGAGGGCGTGGTCGCTCCAGGTCGCGGTCACCTGGTGCCACTCGCCCGGGTTCCATTCCGTGATCGGGACGTCGACGCCAGCGACCTCGCCGGCGTCCGTGGCTTCGGCGTCGGCGGCTTCGAGGCGCAGGAAATGGACGCTCTTCGCGAGCCGTACCCGGTCTCCGAGTTGGACGAGAGTGGCGTCGTCCTCGTTGCCGCGCTCCCAGCCGGGCTGCACCCAGAGGGAGACGCTGCCGCCCGCATGTTGAGACTTCCCGTCGATCGGGATCGCGACCCGCTCGGCGGTGGGAAACTGGACGTCATCACCGCTGTGGAAGGCGACGTCGTCGGCCGCGGCGGCATCGGTGGCCGCGGTCGCGGCCTGCCGCGCGGGCGGTGCCGCCGTCGGCGGCACGGTCGGCGTGTCTCCCGGAAGGCGCTGGCCCATCGAGCCGCCGCCGTCACTCTGCTCGGCGGCGCGCCGGTGGCGAGCCGGCCGGCGGTGTTTTCCCCGCAGCCGGCGCCCGCCGCCGCGCTGGAGAGCCGGCCGGTCGGCCGTGGGCTCGCGACGGTCCGCCTGGTCGACTGCGGGCACGCGGGCGGCGGCCCGCGGCAGCGCAAACACGGCCCGCGCCGGCTCCCCGCCGGACCACGCGGCATCGTGGGTCACGGCGGCTCGCACGATCTGGCCGCCGGGCGAGAGTGTGTCCGCGCGCACGGCGGCGGATGACGGTGGCGGCAGTCCGTCGCTGCGCTCGCACGGCTCTGGGGAAGCCACCTCGAGCGCGGCGCGTTGCACCGCACGACGTGGCTGCTCGTTCGCGAGACGCGGCGGCGCCTCGCGATGCTGGACGGGGTCCGTCGCCCACAGCACGAGACCGGCGAGCGTGCAGACAAGCGCGCTCACGACGATCCACCGCTTCCAGGAGGGTGGCTGGCACATGTGCCAATGATAGCGGATCTGCAGCGCGGTTGCTGTCTTTCACGTTTGACGACCGCTTTGATCTCCACCCGCGCATTCGCCCGGGCAGAGTCAATGTGAAATGCGAGGCTGGCGATGGTCCTTGGGGCGGTGCTCAGCTTCTGGTCCGCGTCGCCCCGGCGCCTCGCTCCGCCTCCGCCACGCTCGCAGCCGTCTGGCCGAACAGCACCCGCCGCGCCTCGTCGTCGAGCGGGGCGCTGCGGCGGAGCTCGTCGCCGAGCGCGCGGCCCTTCTGGACGGCGGGTCGGCTCGCGACGGCGTCCCACCAGCGCGCCACATGCGGGAAGTCGGCGAGGACCTTCCTCCCTTGATACTCGGGGAAGACCCAGGGCCAGGTCGCGATATCGGCGATCGAGTACTCGCCGGCGAGGTAGGGTCGGTCGGCGAGGCGCCGCTCGAGGACGCCGAGCAGGCGGTTCATCTCGCTCGCGAAGCGGTCGATCGCATACGGGATCTTCTCCGCGGCATAATTTGTGAAGTGATTGAGCTGCCCCGCCACGGGGCCGAGGTTCGCGACCTGCCAGGCGACCCACTGGAGCACGTCGTACTTGCCGCGGACGTCGCGCGGCAAGAACCTGCCCGCCTTCTCCGCGAGATACTGGAGGATCGCCGCGCTCTCGAAGATCGCAAGCGGCTCGCCCCCGCCCGGCGGGTCGTGGTCCACGATGGCCGGCATGCGGTTGTTGGGTGACAGCCGGAGAAACGCGGGCGAGAACTGCTCGCCCCGGCCGATGTTCACCAGCTTCACGGTGTACGGGAGGCTGCACTCCTCGAGCATGATGGAGATCTTCCACCCGTTCGGCGTCGGCCAGTAGTAGAGGTCGATCATGACCCGCACGTATCCCGCGTGCACATCCGTCGCAAGCCACCCCGCGGCGCTCAGGCGCCGAGCGGCGTGACCGCGTACCACACCCTCTGACGCGCACGCGTTACGACCGCGGCGTACTACACGTCGCGCGCGCTCGCCGCAGGCGTTCGCGACGGGCTGCCGCGACGGCTGCGGCCGCCGGTCAGGCCGACTTCACGGAGCCGTGGTTGTCGCAGTGGTTGCCGTGGGGGTGGTGAAGGTGCCCGCCCACCCAGTAGTCGGTGTGGCCCGCATGGGGCACGGCCTCGTGACCGCAGCCCGAGCCGTGCGCGTGCTGTGCCTGGTGCTCGCCGCAGGCATGCTGAGGCGTGCACGCGGCCGGATGCGCGGCGTCCTCCTTGAGCAGGCACTCGATGACGTGCTCGTGCTCCACGTGGTGCAGGTGGCCGTCGTGCAGGTAGTCGACGTGCCCCTCGTGAGCGATCGCCCTGTGCTCACAGCCCCGCGCGTGCCGGTGCGGGTGACTCCCGTGCTGCTTCTCCGCCATGTTCTCCCCTCCTGCGCCCCCCGCGCCAATCGAGGCTATGGGATCGCCGGTTCCTCGGCAAGCCCCGGGGCGATACGGCCGTCGGGGGCACGGAAGTCATTCTCCGGCGAGAGCCGACATCCGGGCGAGCTCCACGGCAGTCCACTGCTGCTGCGGATGGAGCAGGTTGCTTGGTCGGGCCAGCGCGACGGCGCCCTTCCGGTCTCCGCGGGCGCCGTGCTGCTCCGCGACGGCGGCTCGCTTGCCCGGGCACCCGGTGAACATGAGCTCCGCTTCGTATCCACCCCGGGCCTCGAGGATCAGCACGCCGCTCAGCTGCGCGAGTACGACCAGCAGGGCACCCACGAGCGCCAGCAGGTGGACGCGCGCGCCGACGAGCGGCGACTGCTGGCGCTCCGGGCGCCGACCCGGCAGCGGTTCGCGGGGAACCCCGCGCCGCAGCACGCGGGGTGCTGCCAGCCGCACGTCCAGCTGGCCGACGAGCAGCGGGAGCAGGAAGGAGGTCAGGCCGACGAGGACGTCAGGCCTCCCGCGGGGTCAGCGGCCGCAGGGCGACGGCATGCAGCTTCCCGGGCCGAGGTCCGCCGAATTTCCGCTCGCCACGCAGGTCGCCGGACGCATGATGCGGCAGCGTCCGGTCGCGTCCGCCGGGCCACTGTAGAGGCAGCAGCGCACCATCTTCGGCCGGGCGCACGACGACTTCAGCGCCGCGACGAGCGCGCGTCGCTGCGCGCGGCGCGCGAAGAGTCTGTGACCGACGCGGCGCTTCGCCTCGGCGCGCACGCAGCCGAGGTAGCTCGCGCGCGACTGCCACCCCGTCCCTCCGAGGCCGTCGCAGGGGCAGACGCTGCAGCCGGTCGCGTCGACGAGGTCGCCCGGCGGCGTGCCTGGACAGCTGTCGACGTCATCGGGGGCGCCGTCCCCGTCCCCGTCGGCGTCGCCACCGGCCCGCCGGGGCGGCGCCGTCGACGACGTGGTGGTCGAGGAGGTCGACGTTGTCGTGGGGCGGGTGGTGGTGGTCGTCACCGTCGTGGAGCTCGTTGTCGGACGCGTCGTCGTGGTGGTGGTCGGGCGCGTGGTGGTCGTGGTCGAGGTCGTCACCGTGGTGGTCGGGGGGCTCGTGGTGGTCGTCGACGTGGTCGTCGTGGTCGTCGGCGAAACCGAGACCGTCTCGAGGCACGATGCTCCCGCGACACTCTGCGCGATCCGCGCGCTCACGGCGCTTCCGAAGAGGAGGTCGATGTTCGCGAGCCCACCGCTCAGCAGGTGGCAGTAGCTCATGACCGTGCCGCGCGAGGCGACGATCGGGCCCGCGTAGCAGCCGGTCTCCTGGTTGTAGCACTCGTCGATCGGCGGCGAGTAGCAGTGCGTGTGGGGCGAGCCGAAGTTGTGGCCGAGCTCGTGCGAGAAGACGAGCACGTCCCAGATCTGCGACGGGCGCGAGAGGTCGAAGCTGCCGAAGACCTGCGACACGCCGTAGCCGAAGCGCGCGTTGCAGAGGACGTTGAGGTACGCGATCCCGCCCTGCACGCGCTTGCCGGAGAGGAAGTGGACGACCGTGCGCGGACCCGCGATCGACGCCATGTCGTTGGCCGGGTCGTTCCAGTACGTGCGGAGCTCGCCGAGGGCGGCGCTCGCGTCGGTCGCGGTCCACGGGTCGACGGTACCCGCGCCCCAGAGGCGGATGTAGGAGAAGCGGAGGCGGACCGCCGTGTCGCGCTCGTAGATCGTGGTCGCGGCGGCGGCGAGCGAGGCGAGGTAGTCGAGCGCTGCCGGGTCGCTCGAGAACTTCGCGCGGAGCTCCTGATCGGTCTCGAGCGCGACGTTTGCGAGCTTGAGCGTCCCAGGGTCTGTGGCGACCTCGGCGGCCGCAACGACGGGCGGCTCGTTCACCACCTCGGGATGGAGGTCGTTGCTGCAGAAGTCGCCGGGCGGGTGGTGGATCGTCGGGTCGGCGTCCCGGAGCCCGTAGCTGCGGTGGCCCCCCTCCGGGGCCGGCCCGAACGGGTAGACGTCGCCCCGGGACACGACGAAGCCGTGGACGCGATCACGCCGGGCAATGAGGAGGACGCGCGAGTCGTCCTCGCCCCCGACGGTCCCGTTGAAGTAGACCTGGTCGGGGAGCGCGATCTCCCGCCGCCCACCCGCCTCCATGACGTCGACCCGCGCCCCGGGCGCGAAGGGCTCGAACCGGTCGACCACGAGATCGGCGTCCCGCGTCCCGCCGAGCGGGAAGGCGGGGATCACCGCGTGGTCGTGCGCCCGCAGATCGGCGAGCGCGGCGCGGTCGAGCACGAGCTTCTCGACGTGGCTGACGCCGGCCATCGACGTGCGGCGGCCCCGCGCATGCGAGAGGAGCGGCGCGGCCGCGGACGGCGTCGCCGCAAACAGCGCGGCGAACGCCATGAGCGCCCATCCGACGCGCAGGCTGACGAACACGGTGAGGCAGCGGTGAGCAACCGGCGTGCCCCCGAGGGGACCACCAGCAGGACGGGCAGCCGCGTGCTCGAGGCGTCATCGCGGTGGCGGCGAAGTACACGAGCGCGCAGCAGTCGATCGCGAGGCCCGCGCCGCCGCTCGCCCGACTCGGCGACGTCACGCCTCGCCGAAGAACGCCAGCGTCCGGACCTCGATGCTCTCCCGTGCCCGCGCATCCGCCCGAGAGCCCGGGTCGTCGAACGCGCTGTGCGCGGTGAACCGCGCGCGGCTCCGGTCGGCGTCGAAGCACTTGAGGAGCATCGCCTCATCGGCCTGCATCATCGGGAAGTAGAACCAGGCGTGAGTCGGACTGAACCGGAGCGAGTAGACCTCTCCGGTCCGATCTCGATACCGAAGATCGGTGGGGACGAAGTCCCCCGGGGCGATCGTTCGGGCGTCGCACACCGCCAGCGGGGCCTGTTCGACGGGCCCGCGGATCGGCTTCCAGACGTTGATGACGGCGAAGCGGCTGCGCAGCAGCCGTTCGGCCTCGGCGCCGAAGAGGTCGCGCACCCTCTGCGGCCCCGACTGCTCGGTGTAGTCGTTGTGCGCGTAGCGCACGGGGCCCTGGGCGCCGTTCTCGCCGCGTTCGGCCATCGCGGTATTGCGCACGTTGTGGTCGAAGGCGACGACGCGCGAGGCGCCGGTGAGCTCCTTCACCAAGGCTTCGACCTCGCGGTAGTAGAGGCGCTTGACCGCCCGCTCGTCGTACAGGTCATCGACCGCCGTCACGTGACGGGCGAGCATGAACCCCTCTACGTCGAGCGATGGTGGCGGATCGAGCCGGCGCGCGTCCTGGATCGCGACCGTGTGCCGATCACCCTTGGTGTTCCGCCGGGGTTCACCCGCAGGAGGGTCGTAGAGATAAAAGAAGGGCCGCTCCGGCATCGTGGCGAGGTAGTGGATCGTCGATTCGACCATCGGATCAACCGCCTCGACGGCGACTGCCCGTGAGTCCGCCTTCGCCGTAGCGATCGGCCGGCCCTTCGCCGCCGGGACCGAGGCGGCCCTCCGCTCCGAAGTGCCCCTTGCCGGGGACGTGGTTCACCTCGACGCGGATCCCCTCCGGATCCTCGAACAGGACCGAGTAGTAGCCGGGGGCGAAGTGCGGAGCGTCCTCGGGCGGATGCACGATCTTCGCGCCGAGCTCGTCGGCGACGAAGCGATGAATCGCATCGACGTCCCCGCGCTCGCGCGCGCGGAGGCAGAAGTGGTGCAGCCCCGCGCGGAGCTGGTCGAAGGGGCCGCGGCTCCTCGCCTCCGGGTCCGCGCGTACGAGGATCCCGGTGCGGCTCCCGATGCAGTAGACGATGTCGTCGCTCTTGATGAGCGTCCTCATCTCGAGGAAGTGGCAGAGCTGCTCCCAGAAGGGGATGCAGCTCGCGTCGGTCACCGTGAGCTGGATGTGCGCGATACCGTTGAGTTCGACGCCCATTCCTTGTTGCTTCGCTCACGTGGCGGGATGAATCAATAGGGCAAATTCATCAGCGGAGCGCGGCTTTCGACGCGGTGTCCCGCGAGCCACGTCGCCGCGCGAACGAGCGTCGTGCGAGGAAGACCCACCGTGCGAGCGTTGAGCTCGGCGCCTCGGTCGGGAACAGCCGCGGAAAGTGGAGGAAAAGACGGCGGCGGCCGGCGAGCCGGATGCGACCCGTCACGAGTCCCCACACCGGGCTCGCCTCACCGCGGTGGATGGCGAGGAAGAGGAGCGCCGGCATGCGCACTGTCAGGTCGGGCGTGTCGATCGTGCCGGGGCGTACCTCGCAGCGCCCGTCGGCGATGCGCATCGTCCAGGCGCCGCCGCCGGGGCCGCTCAGCAGGAAGTGGGTGGTGAACGCGAGCCCGCGTGCCTCGTAGCTCCGGAAGTACTGCGGCATCCAGCGCATCATGGCATCGACGCTCTGGGTGCGGATGCGACGGAGGGAGACGAGCCGCACGCCCTCGGCCGATCTGGCCCGCCGGTCGACCGGTGTGCGCCACTCGCCGGGCGGAATGCCGTACCGCTCGCGGGCACTCGGCGTGTCGATCACGAACTGCTCGTCCTCGACGGCGCGCGTGTAGGTGAGGGGCTTGAGGGTCTCGTCCACGTAGCGGCGCCGGACCTGGCGGTCGTCGTGGAAGGCGGTCTCGATCTCGGCCGGGCACGTCGCCACGCAGTTGAAGCACCGGTACTCGACCTTGAACGACAGCGCCTGCCAGAGCGCGGCGATCTGCGTGTCCGTCCAGCGTTTGCGGAACGCCTTGCGAGGACGTTCGGCGAGATCCCAGACGAGGTCGAGGAACCCGGGGATCGAGTCGCGATAGGTATGGTTGTAACAGGCGAAGAAGTCGAAGTCGCCCTCCGGCTTGATGGCCTCGGTCGGGCACGAGGCGACGCACAGGTTGCACTGGAGGCACGGGTTCCACTCGACCGGGGCATCGTAGGCGGGCCATTCCAGGTTGGTCACCACGGTGTCGATCAGGCAGTACGCGCCGAACTTCCGGTGGAGGAAGTTCCGGCTGAGCCCGATCACGCCGAGCCCGGCCGCCTGGGCGACCAGCTTGTGGCTGAGGGGCCAGATCTTGTCCGCCCACCGCTGCCCGACCTCCTGCGGCCAGCCGATCGTGGTCGTGAGCCCCTCGCCGCCGAGCGCGTTGATGTACTTGACCGTCCGCCGCCCCATCTCCCAGAGACGCTCCTCGCAGCGGTAGAGCTCGCTGTTGGCGCTCGGCAGGTAGCGCGACTGCATGGCGGTCTTGTTCTCCTCGCCGATCATGCAGACGAGCGAGCGGGCGTGCGGGTAGACGTACAGGACCTCGTCGCGCTCGTGGGCGATGGCGGGGTCGTCGAGCGAGATGACGCCGACGTCGTCGCACCATTCGGCCACCTGCCGTTTGAACTCCGCGAGGCCCACCGGCGCGGGCACGCCGCGGCTCGGGAGCGGCGGCGTGTCGACGGGCCGGAACGGCCAGCGGTAGGCGATGCCGGGAGGAACGGCGCCGGGTGGCGTCGGCCGCGCGCGGCCGGGCGGCGGGAAGGGAAACGGCCAGTCGGTGGCGGCGTTCGGCCGGATCGCACTTTCGGCCTCCGCTCCGCGGTGGCGCGCGAACAGCCGGGTCAGCATCGGGGGCCTCCAAGGCGTCACTTAACGCTGTAAACCTCGTCGCATGCGAGCGTTCAGGGTGCGAGCCAGCGCGCCGCGCCGTCGAGCACCGCCTCCAGCACCTCGCTCTGCTGGCCCGGCGCCGTCTCCATCAGCAGCCGTGACACGGCGAGCGCCGTGAGCCCATGGATCTGGGCCCACAGCGCGTTAGTGGCGACCATGACGTCGAGGTCGCGTCGGATCTCGCGGCGGTCCATCCCCGTCCGCACCACGTCGCGCAGGAGCATCAGCGTCTGCATCTCGCGGTGCACCGCCTCGCGGCGGGGCGTCTCGGTGGAGCGGAGGCTGAACATCAAGGCGTAGTAGTGCGGATGCTTCATGCCGAACTCGTAGTAGGCCCGCCCCATGGCACGCACCTGCTCGACCGCCGGCAGGGCAGGGTCGACCCGACGCAGGGAGCCGGCGAGGAGTGCGTGTCCCTCCATGCGCAGGTGCTCGAGGAGGTCGTCGATGTTGCGGTAATAGAGGTAGAGCGCGGTCGGGCTGCAGCCGGCTGCCTGCGCGATCTTGCGGGCGGAGACCCCGTCGGCCCCGTGTGCGAAGTACAGCCGCCGGGCGGCGTCGAGGATCGCGGCTCGGACGTTCTTGCGGGCCGTCCCCCGGGCTGTCGAGGTTAACACCGTTAACCCGCTACGCCCGCGACGGGTGCCGAGTCAATGGGGGCGAGGCGCCCGCCCCGACGTCAGTGTCCCGCGTTCACGAGCGCCGCGACCGTGAACCAGTCGTCGGTGACGCCGGCCTTCTCACCCTGGTGGTAGTACCAGCCCTGCTCGCCGGGAAAGCGGGGGCTCGGCAGGGACGCCTTGGTCGCATGCTCGAGCTGCATGTCGATCATGACGATCGCCGGTGCGAACGGCAGCTCGTCCTCGTACTCGATCACGTTGGCGCCCTCGAAGGCCTTCTTCCGGTAGCTCACG
>VBKF01000167.1 GCA_005888095.1 Deltaproteobacteria bacterium
CCAGGAGGAAGTGGCGCTCGACGGTGAGCGGCCCGTGGTCGGCGATCGCGCCCGTGTCGGCGTCGAAGTTCCTGAGGTCCGTGTCGTCGAGGCCGTTCACGTACCCGTAGTCGTAGTTGAACATGACCTTGATCACGAACTGCGGGTCCTTCCCGTCGGGGTTGGGGAACGGCTGTCCGGCGACGTAGTTCTCCATCGTCCGGCCGTCGGCCGTGAGCTTCACCTGGGAAGCATATTTCTCCGTGGCTTCCTTGTACGCCCGCGGCCACTCGACGTGC
>VBKF01000168.1 GCA_005888095.1 Deltaproteobacteria bacterium
CGATCCGGTCGACCTGGTCGTCACGCCGCGGGCGCTCGCCATGGTCTTCGTCATGCCGCTTCTCGCCGCCCTGTTCATCGTGTTCGGCCTCTTCGGGGCGTACGCGCACCGTCTCGCGGAGGAGCTTCGCCACGAGCCGGGGACGTTCCGGCACGTGACCTACCGGATCGATCCGAAACGATTCCGGAGTCGCGAGCTCCTTTACCTCGAACCTTGAGGCGCGGCAGGGTGGCGGTCCGCGGCTTCCGCGGAGCACGTTCTTCGCGGTGCTCGTCAACGGCCTCACGACCGTGGCCGGTTTCGGAAGCCTCATGATCGCCGCCCACCGTGGCATCTTTCGGGCTCGGGCTCTTGCTGACGCTCGGCATGATCGCGACGCTCGGCGCCTCGCTGATCGTGCTTCCGGTCCTGCTGCACTGGACCGAACGCCGCGCCACGACGGAGGTGCTCGTCATCGAGCCGCCGCCGCTGAAGCGGGCGGCCGCGTAGCCGTTTACTTCTCTTCGGCCAGCTTCGTCTCGATCCGCTGCACGAGCGCGTCATACGACGACGCCCGGATCGTCTTGTCGAACTGCGCGCGAAAGTTCCCGGCGAGGCTCACGCCGTCGACGACGACGTCGGAGATCTTCCAGACGCCGCCATCCGCACTGAGGCGGTAGTCAACCGGGAACTCGTCGCCGCCCTTGCGGTGGAGCGCGGTCTTCACGACCGCGCGCTCCGCGTCGACCGACTCCGTGCCGTAGGTCGTCGTGCTGCCGCCCAGGAAGCGCAGCACGAGGCGGTCGTACGAGCGCTCGAAGAGCTGCGCGAAGAGGCCGACGAACCGGTCCCGCTGCTCGGGCGTGAGACTCGCCCAGTGCGATCCGAGGGACTCCCGCGCCATTGCCCGGAAGTCGAACCACTCGTGTATGACCTTCGCGACCCGCTCGCTGCGGTCGCGCTCCTTGCTCGATCCTTGGAGGTGAGGGTCGTCCAGCACCGCCGACACGGCGTCGAGCGTCTGGCGGACACATTGCTGCGGCGCTCCCGCGACCGCAGGCGCGGCGGCGACTGCGACGAGCAGGGCGATACAGAGCGTCGATCTCACAGCTGAACGGTTCGTGCGTGAGCCCATAGCTGAGGACGTCATGGGAATCAACAACCGCTTCATGTGACGCAAGGCGCGGCCAGCCGCTCCAAGTGGCGACCGAACGGCCACCGTGCTGACAGGGTATCCGACCTGTTAGAAATTCCGCGGTTGCGGTGATTTTGAGTCCGCGACGTCTGCCAGTTCCGCCATCCCGGCGCGGTGGGCAACCCTTAGCACCTTACGCTCCGTCGCTCACCCGGCCAGGCCGGCCGATCACGCCGATCGCGACCACCCGAGCGGCCTCGCATTGATCCAATGTTTATGAATTCAATATACTACGGATTCGTGGTAGTGTGCTGCGCACGTACGCGATCGGCTTCACGGCGATCATCGCACGGCGCATAGCACGGGCTCTCGGCGCGGACCACAGCGTGCCGCGAGCCGCAGCGGCTACTTGCAGACGAGGGTGCGGCCGTGAGACCGGAAGGCGCACGCGGGAGCGGGGGCCGCGCTGAACAGCGCCTCTCCGCACTGACCGGTCGTCGCGAACGGCGAGTCGATCACCATCGTGCCCTTCGCCGGCATCCGCGCCGGTGACATCGGGTAGCTGCCGTTCTGTCCGATCACGACGAACTTGAGCCAGCCGGGCATCTTGCGCCGCCCGTGGATTCTGATCCGGACGATGCTGTCGAACCCGCTCGGGTTCCGGTAGCGCCACGCGGTATTGCGCTTGTTCCGCTTCCAGCCGACCCCGGTCGTCCTGTCGAAGCCGCCGGGGACGATCGTGTCGAGGAGCGAGGACCCGTCGGTGTCGTCGACCAGAACACGCACGCCCTTTGTGGACGGGTCGATCGGCGGCGACACCGGCACGGTGATGATGCCCTTGAACCTCATCTTCTCGCGGCCCGGAACGGTGAGCCGCGAGAACCTCATTCTCGGCTTCACGGCGAACACGGGAACGATGTTCGAGCACGGATCGCAGGCGTCGCCGATGCCGTCGCCGTCGCTGTCCCCCTGCTTCCCGTCCGACGTCGCGGGACAGTCGTCCACCGCGTCGCAGATGCCGTCGTGATCACTGTCCGGCCTTCCGGTGTCCTCGGGGCAGTCCGCGTCGGTGCCGCTGCACGTCTCCGCGATGTCGCACTCGTCCGTCGCGTCGCGGCACACGGTACCGGCGGGCACGAACGCATCGCGAGGGCAGTCGTCGGCGACGCCATTGCACGTCTCGTCGAGGTCGCAGGCGCCGGCGGCGGGCCGGCATGTGGCGGTGCTCTTCGCGTCCGCGGGGCAGCCGACGCTCGTGCCGTCGCAGTCCTCCTCGAGGTCGCAGACGCCGGCCGCGGGGCGGCACGGGGTACCGGCGGTGGCGATGTCGTCGGCGGGGCAATCGTCGCCGACGCCGTCGCAGAGCTCGTCGACATCGCAGACACCAGCGGCGGGCCGGCAGACGGCGGTGCTCTTGGCGTCCGCGGGGCAGTCGTCGGCGACGCCGTCGCAGACCTCGTCGACGTCGCAGACGCCGGCCGCGGCCCGGCACGTGGCGGTGCTCTTGGCGTCCGCGGGGCAGTCGACGCTCGAGCCGTCGCAGTCTTCCTCGAGGTCGCAGACCCCGGCCGCGAGGCGGCATGGCGTGCCGGCGGCAGCGACATCATCGGCGGGGCAGCCGTCGGCAACGCCGTCGCAGACCTCGTCGACGTCGCAGACACCGGCGGCCGGCCGGCAGACGGCGGTGCTCTTCGCGTCGACAGGGCAGTCGACGCTCGAGCCGTCGCAGTCCTCCTCGAGGTCGCAGACGCCGGCCGCGAGGCGGCATGGGGTGCCGCCGCCGGCGACGTCATCGGCGGGGCAATCGTTGGCGACGCCGTCGCAGACGTCGTCGAGGTCGCAGACACCGGCGGCGGGCCGGCAGACGGCGGTGCTCTTGACGTCCGCAGGGCAGTCGACGGTCGAGCCGTTGCAATCCTCCTCGAGGTCACACATGCCGGCCGCGAGACGGCAGGGAGTGCCGCCGGCGGCGACATCATCGGCGGGGCAATCGTCGGCGACACCATCGCAGACCTCGTCGACGTCGCAGACACCGGCGGCGGGCCGGCAGACGGCGGTGCTCTTGACGTCCGCAGGGCAGTCGACGCTCGAGCCGTCGCAGTCCTCATCGAGGTCGCAGACGCCGGCCGCGAGGCGGCACGGGGTGCCGGCGCCGGCGACGTCATCGGCGGGGCAATCGTTGGCGACACCGTCGCAGACCTCGTCGACGTCGCAGACACCGGCGGCGGGCCGGCAGACGGCGGTACTCTTGGCGTCGGCAGGGCAGTCGACCCGCGAGCCGTCGCAGTCTTCCTCCAGGTCACACACGCCGGCCGCGAGACGGCAGGGGGTGCCGGCCGTGGCGACGTCATCGGACGGGCAGTTGTTGGCGACGCCGTCGCAGACCTCGTCGACGTCGCAGACACCGGCGGCGGGCCGGCACGTGGCGGTGCTCTTGGCGTCCGCGGGGCAGTTGACCGCCGACCCGTCGCAGTCTTCCTCGAGGTCACAGACGCCGGCCGCGAGACGGCAGGTGGTGCCGGCGGGGGCAACGTTATCAGCGGGACAGTTGTTGCCGACGCCGTCGCAGCTCTCCGCCACGTCGCAGACGCCGCCGGCCGCGCGGCAGACCGCCGTGCTCTTGGCGTCGTTCGGGCACGTGGCGCTCGACCCGGTGCACGTCTCCGCAAGGTCGCAGACGCCGGCGGCCGCCCGGCACGTGGTGCCGCCGGCAACGAAGCCGTCGGGCGGACAGCTGTTGCTGACGCCATTGCAGCTCTCGGCCACGTCGCAGATCCCGGCCGAGGCCCGGCAGACGGCCGTGCTCTTGGCATCGTTCGGGCACGCGGCGCTCGACCCGGTGCAGGACTCCGCCACGTCGCAGACGCCGGCCGCCGCGCGACAGACGGTGCCGCCGGCAACGAAGCCGTCGGAGGGACAGGTGTTGCTGACCCCGTTGCAGCTCTCCGGCACGTCGCAGAGGCCGGCCGAGGGCCGGCAGACCGCCGTGCTCTTGGCGTCGTTCGGGCACGTGGTGCTCGACCCGGCGCAGGTCTCCGCGACGTCGCAGACGCCAGCGGCTGCCCGGCACATGGTGCCGGCGGGGGCGAAGTCGTCGGCGGGGCAGGTGTTGGCGACGCCGTCGCAGCTCTCCGCCACGTCGCAGAGGCCGGCCGCCGCTCGGCACACGGCGGTGCTCTTCGCGTCCGCGGGACAGCTCGCGCTCGACCCGGTACACTTCTCCGCGACGTCGCAGACGCCGGCTGCGCCGCGACACGTGACGCCGGCGGCGACGAAGCCGTCGGCGGGACAGGTGTCGCTGATGCCGTCGCAGCTCTCCGCCACGTCGCAGATGCCGGCCGAGGCCCGGCAGACCGCCATGCTCTTGGCGTCGTTCGGGCATGTCGTGCCCGACCCGCTGCAGGTCTCCGCGACGTCGCACACGCCGGCGGCCGCGCGACAGACGGTGCCGCCGGCGACGAGGCCGTCGGCGGGACAGTTGTTGCTGACGCCGTTGCAGCTCTCCGCCACGTCGCAGATGCCGGCCGAGGCCCGGCAGACCGCCGTGCTCTTCGCGTCCGGGGGACAGCTCGCGCTCGACCCGGTACACTTCTCGGCAACGTCGCAGACGCCGGCGGCCGCGCGACACGTGGTGCCCGAGGCGACGAAGCCGTCGGCGGGACAGTTGTTGCCGACCCCGTCGCAGCTCTCCACCACGTCGCAGATACCTGCGGACGGACGGCAGACGGCCGTGCTCTTCGCATCGGCAGGGCACGTCGCGCTCGACCCGGTGCAGGTCTCCTGGACGTCGCAGGCGCCGGCGGCGGCGCGGCAGACGGTGCCGGCCGCCTCGATGGTGCAGGCCGAGGAGCAACAGTCGCCGTTTGCCAGGTTGCCGTCGTCGCACGCCTCTGCGGCCTCGACGACGCCGTTGCCGCAGGAGGCGGCCCCGAAGGTCGCGATGGTCGCCGCCCATCGTGCGAAGACGGTCGTGCCGTCGGCGAGATAGCTGCCGGTCGCGGCCACGATGCGGTATTCGGGGTCGATCGAGACGTTCGAGCTCGGACTGCCCGACTTGCCGGTTCCGGTATTGGGGAGCCCGGTATAACCGGCTCCGGGAGAGAACGGATCGTTCTTCTTCGTCTCGACACCGATCGAGCCGAGGAGGAGCTCGTTCGCCCGCGAGGTGACGGCAGTCGAGCCGGAGGAAGGGGAACCGTTGTTGCCGCCGGCGGACGCGGTGCGATCCACGAATCCGAGTCCGGAGAACTCGTTGATACTGACCGCGCTGGCAGCGACGGAGGGGTAGGAAACGGTGATGGTGTTTCCCGCCGCCAGCGCGGTGACGATGCGAGCCGCGAAGACGACGGTGCGGACGCCGCTCGTGCCGGACCCGTTCGCGAAGTCCACGACCGCGCTGTACGAATTTCCCTTCGTGTCCGCGCAGGAGACCGCCCCCGCTGCCGGATCCATCGCGAAGCTGACGAGCACGGTGTGACCGAAGGCCACGCCTCCGGCCGGGACGGTGACGGAGATCGACGTCGAGTTGTTGCCGATCGCGTCGACGCCGACGTTTTTGACGAACGCGATCGCGCCGAGGGCCTGGGGAGCGTCCGCAACCTGGACGGCCGCGCCTAGGAGGATGGCGAGGGGCAGACCCCACCGCCGCGTCGGGGCTCGGCCTGACCTTACCATGCTCTCGTCGGGCGTGGTGTCCAGCGTCATTCTCCTTCCGAGTCCGCTCGCGGGCGCGGATCGGCCGCAGCGTGCCGGCCGCCAACAGCGTTTCTCGGCCGAATACTGCGGACACTTGAGCGACGTCCCGATCAGCTGGGCCGGGCGCCGCCGCCCCCTGGAGGATTCCCTACCGCGCGGGGCTTCCGGCGCGGACTACACGCCGCCCGTGATTCACCGGCTGCCGCTACTTGCAAACGAGGGTGCGGCCATGGGCTCCGAAGACGCACGACGGAGCCGGCGCCACACCGAACAGCGCTTCGCCGCGTTGACCGGTCGTCGCGAACGGCGAGTCGATCACCATCGTCGAGATCGCAGTCGCCGGCGGCCGGCCGGCACGTGGCGGTGCTCTTCGCGTCGGCAGGGCAGTCGACGTTGGTGCCGTTGCAACCTACGCGGCCGAGCGGAACTCATCGGTCGACGGGCTCGCGCCGGCCGTCGCTGGCGGCGCCAGCCGCCGGTCACGCGCGCGGATGGCCGCTCGCACGGCGACCAAGAGGACGGCGTTCCAGAGGAACGGCGCGAGAGCCGCCGGCGGGACTCCGGCCAGCTGAGCACCGACGCTCGTGAGGAGATTGGCGAAAACCGTGGTCATCCGTCTGCCCTCCTTTTTGCCCATCCAGGAGTGCAAGCGCGGTGCCGTCGCGCCGGCATCGGGGATACCGTGAGCCGAGAGCCCGCCGTGCGCAGTGCGTGCTGCAGCGGCGCAGCACGGGAGATGCAGCCTCACCGCACGAGCGGTAGCTCGACGCGGAACACCGTGTTCGCCCCCGGCGCGCTCTCGACGGCGACGCGGCCGCCGTGTGCATCCACGATGCGTCGCGCGATCGGCAGCCCGAGCCCCGTCCCGGAGCTCTTGGTGGTACGAAACGGCTCGAAGAGCCGCGATAGCTCGTCCGCCGGAATGCCGGGGCCATTGTCGCGCACCTCGACGACGCCGGCGCCTCCCTCGGCTGCGCAGCGCACGGCCAGCCGACGTGGCGGCTCGCGCGCGCCCAGCGCCTCGACCGCGTTCCGGCACAGGTTGGCCACCACCTGGACGAGGCGGTCGCGGTCGGCAGACACGGTCGCCGACGCGAGCTCGGTCTCGAGCTCGACCGCTCGTGCCGCGGCCAGCGAGGCGGTCTGCTCGATCGCCTGCCGGCAGACGGCCGCCAGGTCGACGTCACCGCGGGCCTGCAGCTCGTCGCGACGGGCGAAGGCGAGGAGGTCGGTCACCAGCCGCCCGATGCGATCGAGCTCGTCCACCGCCGGCTCGACGAGGCCGTCTGCTCCGTTGCTCCCCCCGAGCTGCTGCACGTAGCTCCGCGCGGCGGCGAGCGGGTTGCGGATCTCGTGGGCGATGCGCGCCGCCGCCTCGCCGAGCGCGGCGAGCTTCTCTGCATGGGCCCGCTCGCGCGCGAGCGCGAGGTTCTCGAGCGCCAGCCCGGCGTGGCTCGCGAAGACCCGGAGGGCCTGCACGGTGGCCACATCGTAGAGCCAGCCGCGGCGCGGGCCGAGGAGGAGCGTCGCCTCGGTGCGGCGGCCCGCGAGCGGACACGCGAGCATGACGCCGCATTCGAGCAGGCGGAGCTGGTGCGCCAGCGGCAGCTCCTCGATCGGGTGAGGAACGTTTCCGAGCCCGAGGTCCGCGACGGCGCGGGCGGCGCTGGCTGGCGCGGCGCCCAGCGGCCCCGGGTCGACACGACCGATCGCTTCCGCCCCCGCAGGTTCGGTCGCCGTCGCCGGCAGGACGACCAGGCCGCCCTCCCCGTCGAGCACCTCCACCACCCGGCGCAGGAGATGGCCCGCGGCCTCGGCGCGCGTCGCGCCCACGAGCGGCTCGGCGGCGATGGCGAGCAGGCGGGCGCGCATGGCGCCGGCGCGCGGGAAGAACCAGCGCTCGAGGGCCTCGTCGACGCGGGCGGGAAGCGCCGCCGCGGCGAGCGCCACACCCGCGAGAGCCGCCATCCACCCGACGGCGGGCGCCGCCCCGAGCCATGCAAACAACGCCGTCACGCCGAATACCGTTGCGGCCCCGACGCCGAGCAGCACGTGGAAGGCAAGGACACGCCGGCACACCGCATCGTAGACCCAGGTGAGCTGGTTCAGTCCGGGGAGCAGGCTGAGGGCGACGATCGCGACGAACGCCCCGCGCCCTGCCGCCGACGGGACGCCCGCGGCAACGATCACCGCGAGGGCGACGACGCTCGTCACTGCGAGCAAGCTGTTGATCCAGACGAAGCGGGCACCCACGTTGAGGAGACGGATACGGCCGACGACCCGCAGCCAGGTCCGATCGAGAAGGCCGGCGACGCCCATGTAGAGGCCGAACGCGGCGACCACCCAGAGCGCGCGCGACGCTGCGCGTCCGACCAGCGCCTCGGCGGGCGCCAGATCGACGCCTGGCACGCGGGCGGCGAGGCCTCCCGCCGTGAGCTGCCGGGCCATGTCCAGGATCGTGTACCCCGCGAGCAGCACCGCCGGGGCGGCGATCAAGACGGTGACGGCCAGGCCGAGGGGCACGGCGCTCGTGCCGGCCGCGTAGGCACGCACCTCGCGGTGGCGCATGAGGGCGAACCGGACCTGGTTCGCCCCGACGCCGGCGATGGCGAGCACCACGAGGGCATACTGCACGAGCGCGAGCGCCGGCGAGCTCCAGCGGAGCGGCAAGGGGAAGAGCCCGAGGAAGAGGAGCGTGACCAGCGCCTGCGCGGGCTCGCGCCGCACGCTCCACACGGAGAGGCCGGCTGCGTTCAGGCAGATGCCGACGTAGCAGAGAAGCGCGACCGCCAGCTGAGCGAAGCGGGCGTCCGGGAAGAACGCGGTGCTCACCGTTCGACCTTTTCGGCCCGGTGCCGGTAGGCCTCGGCGTCGATGCCGTACTCGGCGAGCTTCGTCTGGAGGTGCTGCCGGTACATGCCGAGCTCCTCCGCGGCGCGCGAGATGTTGCCCTGGTGGCGCTCGAGCGCCTCGCCGATGCACTGCCGCTCGAAGCGCTCGATCACCTGCTGCTTCGCCTCGCGGAAGCGGCCGGGCCGCTCGCCGGCCTCCTCGGGGGCCGCCGACCGTACTGCGGGCGGAAGGTCCTCGAGCCCGATCTCGGGCGCCGAGCCGAGCACGACCGCCTGCTCGATCGCATGCTCGAGCTCGCGGACGTTCCCCTTCCACTCGTGAGCGAGCAAGGCCCGGTACGCCGCGGGCGCGAGCGTCTTCGGTCCGCGGCCGAGCCGGGCGGCGGCCGCGCCGAGGAAGTGCTCGATCAGGGGCGGCAGGTCCTCGGGGCGCTCGCGGAGCGGCGGGAGGACGACGCCGACCACGTTCAGCCGGTAGTAGAGGTCCTCACGGAAGGTGCCGGCCTTCACCTTGGCCTCGAGGTCCTGGTTGGTGGCGGCGAGGACGCGCACGTCGACGCGGAGCGTGCGGTTGCCGCCCACGCGCTCGAACTCGCGCTCCTGGAGCACGCGCAGGATCTTGGCCTGGGTCTCGAGCGGCATGTCGCCGATCTCGTCGAGGAAGAGGCTGCCGCCGTCGGCCACCTCGAACTTGCCTTCCCGCGTCCCGACCGCGCCGGTGAACGCGCCCTTCTCGTGCCCGAAGAGCTCGCTCTCGACCAGCTCCCGCGAGAAGGCGGCGCAGTTCACCTTGACGAGCGGCTTGGCCCGCCGGGGGCTGTTGTAGTGGAGCGCGTTGGCCACGAGCTCCTTGCCCGTGCCGCTCGGCCCCCGGATGAGGACCGTCAGGTCGGTGTCGGCCACCTTGCGGATCACGTCGAACACCCGTTGCATGGCCGGGCTCTGGCCGATCATGTGCTCGAAGCGGTACGCGTCCGTGACCTTCTCCTGCAGCAGGCGGAAGTCGCGCCGGAGCGCGACGCCCTCGAGTGCGCGGTCGACGATCAGCTCGAGCTCGTCGTTGTCGAACGGCTTCGGCAGGTAGTCGGCCGCCCCGAGCTTCATCGCCTCCACCGCCGCCCGCTCCGAGCCGTGCGCCGTGATCATGACCACCGCCGTCTCGGGGCTGCGCTCGCGGATCGAGCGCAGGAGGTCCATGCCGCTCTGCCTGGGGAGCGTGAGGTCGGTGATCACCAGGTGGTAGGCGGCGCGGCCGAGCTTCTCGAGCGCCTCCTCGGCCGACAGCGCGGTCTCGACGTCGTGGCCGCGTCCGGCGAGCAGACGCTGGATCGCGAGGCAGATGGCACGCTCGTCGTCGACGATCAGGATCCGGCCCTTCATGCCGCGCTCCGGGCGAGGGGCAGCTCGATCCGGAACACCATCCCCGCTCCGGCGGCGCGCGCCGCCGCGATGCGCCCGCCATGGGCGTCGATCGTCCGCTTGGCGATGGCGAGCCCGAGCCCCGTCCCCTTGGCCTTGAGCGAGAAGAAAGGCTCGAAGAGACGCGGCAGGGCCTCAGCGGGCACACCCGGACCGCTGTCCTCGACGCGAACGCTGGCAGTGCCGTTGTCGGCGCCGACCGCCAGGGCGAGGCGCCTCGGGGCCGCCACCTCCGCGAGCGCGTCGATCGCGTTCTCGAGCAGGTTGACGAGCGCCTGCTGCAGCTTCTCGCGATCGGCGCGGGCCACGACGCCGGCGCCGAGGTCGAGCTCGACCCCGATGCCCGCCGCCTCGAGCCGCGGCCGCAGCGTCTCCACCGCGTCCCGTGCGAGCTCGGCGACGTCGACCGCCTCGAGGCGGAAGTCCTCGCGGCGGGCGAAGCGCAGCAGGGCCGCGACCTGCCGCTCCACCCGCTCGAGCTCGGCGAGGATGATCGCATGCTCGGTGGCGAACGGCGCGCCGGCCTCGCGGGCGAGCTGCTGGGCGAGGCTGCGCGCGGCCGTCACCGGGTTGCGGATGTCGTGCGCGATGCGCGCCGCCATCTCGCCGATGGCGGCCAGCCGCTCGGCGTGGGCGAGCGAGCGCTCGACGGCCACGGCGCGCGTCAGCAGCTGGGCCGCGTCGAGCACGAGCGCCAGCTGGTTCGCGACGGCATCGAGCCCCTCGTCGTCGCGGTCGCTGAAGCTGGCGCCGAGGAGGTCGGTGGTCACGAAGAGGTGCCCCCAGTGGCCGCGCGGACTGGCGACCGGCGCGACCGCCACGACGTCGGCCTCGATCAGCGCGTCGCGGAGCGGGAGGGGCAGCTCGCGGAACCGGCCGAGCCCGAAGGCGTTGTGCGGCAGGGCGGTCGCATCGCGCGGCCAGACCCGCTCGAGAGGCTTCACCCTGAAGGCGCCGTGCACGACGGTCTCGCCGCCGGCGAGCAGGACCGCCGCGCCGCGGAACTGCATCGCCCGCGCCATCTCGGCCAGTGCGCGGCGGCAGCACTCGACGACGCCGAGGTCGGGAGACAGCGCGTGCAGGAGCGCCTGCGCCTCGGCCCATCGATGCCAGCTCCGCCGAAGGAGGAAGCGATCGACCGCCGACCCTACCCACGATCGCGCGGGCATGAGGACGAGGACGACCCCGAGGATCGCACCGATGTCGGCGAGGCGGCGGACCTCCGGGTCCAGGCCTCGAGCGGCGAGCGCCTGGACGCCGAGGTACGCCGACGCCGTTGCGGCGATCATGACGACCGTGGTCACGACGCCCCGCAGGATCTCCCCGAGATCCCGGACGACGAAGGGGACCGCGATCAGGATGCCGCCGGCCGCGTGGAGCACGAAGAAGCTCATGACGGCCGGGGAGCGTTCCCAGCCGGCCAACGCCGAGAGTAAGTCGATGCCACGGGCGCCGGGAGCCAGCACCCCGGCCAGGACGCAGAGGAACCCGAGCGCAGCCGTGAGGGCGTCGGCGAGGCTGTGCTCCGCGAGCCTCCCCGGCCGCCACGCTCCGCACCTGGCGAGACGAAACACGTCCTGCATGCAGAGCGCAGCGAGGACGACGAAGTAGCCCGTGAAGAGCGCGAAGAAGCCCAACAAGCCGTGCTCGGGCAGGTGCACGATCCTCAGGTCCGCGAGCACGAAGAACGTCGCGGCCACGAGGGCCGACCCGTAGTTGACGGCCAGCCAGCCCCGCCTCGGGGCCTCGGCCCGGATCGGCCACAGGAGCACGAAGTGTCTGGCGGCGGCCATCAGCGCCACCACGTTGGTATCGCTCGCCGCGAGCAGGACGGCGCTGAGCCTGTTCCCCTCTCCCCGGAGATGCGAGGCAAGCAGCGGAAAGAGGCTCCACAGCGCGTAGTGCATGGCCACGAGGCAGGTGAGCGCCAAGAGGACGCGCTGCACCGTCCCCTTCGAGCCCCGCTTGCGGGTGAAGCGCGAGATCGCCTGGGCCATCACGGCCCAGACGAGCGCCGGGATGAAGGTCAGCGCGGCGGCGATCAGCTGGAACGTCGCGGGATCACTCACGGAGCCCCCTGGCGGTCCATGGCAAGGCTGATGCCAGCCATGGAGCGTAGGTATATACCGCGGTCAGTGCCCGTCGCGCAGGGGGAGGATGCCTACTGCGCCATGCAGCCCGGTGCAGTCCGGGTCTTGCGCCCGGCCCCGGGACCTGCCGGCGCCAGGGCCCGTGAATGCGGGAAGATCGCGGCGGCGACCAGCCCCGCCTTGCCTGGCACGGTCCGTGCGTCTCCACGGCGCAGCCGCACGCCACGGACGCCGCTGGAAAGGAGACGCGAAATGGAGGCTGCCATCCCGCTCGGTTCCGTTCCTCGAGAAGAGCGCCCGCGGGCCAAGGAGCCGTATGCGGCTCTCCTCGGCCGCCTCAGCCGCCAGTCGGTGGTGAAGCACTTCGACGCCTACGCCGACGTCGACTGGGAACGCGCGGAGCACCGCATCGATCCCGAGGACCCGCGCTGGGAGCTCGGGGACGACGCGCTCGCCGCCACGAGCTGGTATCGCGCCCTCCCGCCCGGCACGCGGGCGCGTCTCGGGCTCCACCTGATCGCCACCAAGATGAAGATCGGCGCCCAGTTCGAGAACGTGCTGCAGCGCGGGCTCCTCGAGTTCGCGCTCGGGCTCCCGAACGGCGCCCCCGAGTTCCGCTACGTCTACCACGAGGTCATCGAGGAGGGGCAGCACTCCCTCATGTTCCAGGAGTTCGTCACCCGCACCGGGTTCGACGTGCCCGGCCTCGGGTTCTGGGACCGGCTCGGCTCCCGCCGCGTGCTCGGTGCCGCGCGCCGCTTCCCTGCCCTCTTCTTCATCTTCGTCCTCGGCGGCGAGGACCCGATCGACCACGTGCAGCGCACGGAGCTCACGAGCGGCCGCCCGATCCACCCGCTGCTCGAGCGCATCATGCGCATCCACGTCACGGAGGAGGCCCGCCACCTGTCGTTCGCGCGTCACTACCTGCGCGCGCACGTACCGCACCTGAAGCCCGCGGCGCGCGCCTCGCTCGCCCTCCAGGCGCCGCTCATCCTCGGGCCGATGGCGCAACTCATGATGCGACCGTCGGCGGAGATCGTCGGGACGTACGGCATCCCGAAAGAGGTGGTCGCCGAGGCCTACACGCGGAACCCGCGCCACCGGGCAAAGACCGTGGAGGCCCTCGGCAAGGTCCGCGACCTTTGCCGGGAGATCGGCATCGTCACGCGCTGGTCGCTGCCGCTGTGGCAACGCATGGGGATCTGGGAGAATTGAGCAACGGCGGACGCCGGCGAATCAACGATCTCGATGAGGGCGGGCTTCGACCCGTTCAACCCCGAATTCCAGGCCGACCCCTAGCGTTCTGAACTGGGTCACCGAGGCGCCGCTTTCGGGCGGCTGCCGCCGGCTAGGGTGATTCAGCCCCCCCCCGGGAATCTCCCCTCCTGTCGGGATGGTCGGTTCCGCGCCGCATATGTCAATTTGTTGCGGCACGCCAAGCCGGCAGGCTTTCAGAGATCTTCATGGCCAAGAGTCTTCGGGAATGGATCGACTCGGAGGTGCAGCCGGTGCGGGCAAAACCCCTCACCTGGCTTTCTGATGAGCACTTCTTCCGCGATCCGTTCCGTCCCACCTACCAGGACACCGCGTTCTTCTTTGCCCCGGCGGACGGGATCATCCTGTACCAGAAGACGGTCGAACCCGATGAGCCCATCGTCGAGATCAAGGGGCGATACTACTCGCTTCGCGACGCCCTCCGCGACGCCGCCTATGACCGGCCGAGCCTGGTCATCGGCATCTTCATGACCTTCTTCGACGTCCACGTGAACCGCATACCCTTCCCCGGTCGCCTGTCGTATCGGGAGGTGGAGCCCCTGGACACCCACAACCACCCGCTGCTCGCCGTCGAGAAGGGAATCCTCGACGAGCTGCACATCAACTTGGAATCCGCGGGCTACCTGCACCAGAACCAGCGGGTCGTCAACCGTGTCGATGCTTCCGAGCTCGACCAGTCGTACTACGTCCTGCAGATCGCCGACTACGACGTGGACTCGATCATCCCCTTCCAGCTCAAGCAGAACCGGCCTTGCAACCAAGGCGAGCGCTTCTCGCAAATCCGCTTCGGATCGCAGGTCGACCTGATCGTTCCGCTGTCCGATCGGTTCGACTTTGTCCCGACGAACGAGACCTCGATGCACGTCCAGGCGGGGGTCGACCCCGTGATCCGCATCGTTGAAAAAGGGAGCTCCAGGATCGCCCGGGAGCCCGGAGGTGACCCATGGCCCAATCGGTCCTGACCGCGGAGCAGGAACGCCAACCCGCCGTCCTCGAAAACCTCAGCCCCGGTACGCTGACCCGGCCCGCCTTCGTGATGAACCTTCCCTTCTCGTTCTCCACCGAGCAGGCCAACAACCCCTGGATGGAGGACATGCCCCTCGAGAAGCGAAGGGTCGACCGGAGGCTGGCGATCGTCCAGTTTCTTCGCGTCTACCGCTACCTCGCCTCCGAAGCCGTCGTCTACCTCGTCCCGACTCCGCGGAACTGCGGCCTGCAGGATCTGGTCTTTACCGCGAATCTCGGCGTCGTCCTGGAGCACGTGCCCCAGAGGGACGTCGTCGTCATTTCCAACTTCACGTCGAAGCCGCGATGGGGTGAAACGGAGATCGGGGTCGATTTCTTCAAGGCGATGGGCTACCGGGTCTACGTGGCCCCGTCCAGGTTCGAGGGGGACGCCGAGCTGAAGCACCTGCAGGACAACGTCTACGTCGGCGGCTACGGCACCCGTTCCGAGCGGGACACCTACGAGTGGATGGAGAAGACGTTCGGCATGAAGGTGATCAAGGTGAGGCTGAGCGACCCGTACCTGTACCACCTGGACTGCTCCGTATTCCCGATCACCCGCGAGAATACCCTGGTTTGTACCGAGCTTTTCGAGGCGGAAGAAGTCGCCGAGATCGAGAGTCACACCAACATCATCGATGTCTCCGTGGACGTGTGTTACTCGGGTATCTGCAACTCACTGCGCCTCTCCAACGCCCTTCTGAATGCATCTCACATCCACGACCTCAAGGCCGGGACGGAAGAGTATGCCCACGAACTGACCAAGAACCGCCGGATCGAGGACATCGCCGTCAACCTCGCCCTCGGCGTGACTTTCTTCAACCTGAGCGAGTACCTCAAGGGCGGAGCGCTCCTCTCCTGCATGGTGATGCACCTGAACCGGAACTCTTACGAGTTGAGCCTATTGTAGGGCCAAAAGGCGGACCGGGATCCCGCTCTCCCCGGGAGCGTCCTGCCCGCGGGGCCGTCCGTCGGCAAACGGCCGTTCGAGTCCCCTCGGGGCACAATAGGGGCTCCGCGAAGGCGGAAATGGAAACGCACGCATTCTCGAAGACGGTCTGGGCCGTGTCCCTGCCGATCGTTTTCGCCGAGATCAGCGAGACGATCGTGCATGTGACGGACACCGCCTTTCTCGCGCGCGTCGGTGTAGCGGAGCTCGGAGCGATCGCCCTCGCCGATACGATCTACGAGCTGGCGACGGTCCCGATGGTGGCGCTGGTGGACGGGATCCAGATACTCACCGCGCGCCGCGCCGGACAGCGCCGGGACGAGGCGGTCGGAGAGACGTTCAACCTGGGTCTCGCGCTACTCACGGTCGTCTCGCTGGTGCTGACGCTCGGGCTGCGAGTCGCGTCTCCCCGGCTGACGGGGCTCGTGGTCGCCTCGGATGACGTGGGAACCGCCGTCGAGGCGTTCGTCCCGGTCGTCGCCATCGGCACGGTCTTTCACGCCGCAAACCTGGCCTACAGCGCCCTACTCGTCACCCTGTCCCGGACGCGAGTGCTCATCCCTGCGACCATCCTGCTGGCCGCCACGAATCTCTTCCTCGGCTACTGTTTGGTCTTCGGCAACCTGGGGTTCCCGCGCCTGGGGATCGAGGGCGCGGCCTGGGGATCGGTGGGAGCCGAGGTCGTCACCTGCGCGTACCTGACGGCACACGTCCTCAGGCACATTGACGTCCGGAGGTACGCGCTGCTTCGGCTCCCACGGCTCGACGGCAGGCTGACCGGGTCGCTCTGCTCCGTCTCCTTTCCGGTGGGACTCCAGGCGTTGATGGAGGGTCTCCGGTGGTTCGTCTTCTTCGTCCTCGCCGACCGGCTCGGCGAGGAGGCGCTCGCCACCTCGAACGTCGTGTACAGCTTCTACGCGGTGCTGCGAATCCCGACCGAGGGCTTCTCCGAGACAACCTGCTCGATGGTCAGCCACATGATCGGGAGCGGCCGCGCCCGCGGCGTCGAGCATCTGCTCTGGGAGGTCATCCGGCCGAGCTACCTGGTCACACTGCCCTTCGCGGCGCTGATCCTTCTGTTCCCCCGTCCTCTCCTCTCTCTCTTCGTCGGCGACCCCCAGGTGATCGAAGCGTCCGTCAGGTGCCTGCGGGTCGTCGCCGCGTCCATGCTGGTGGTCATCCCCGGCCAGATATGGTTCGTGTCGGTCTCCGGGACCGGGGACACCCGGGCCGCCTTCCTGATCGAACTGGCGCTGACCGCGACGATCCTGCTCGTGGCGTACGTGGCCGGATTCTCCCTCGGTCTGCCGCCCGAGTACGTCTGGACCTCCCTGCCGCTGGGCTGGCTTCTGTGCCTGTCCCTGTCTTACCGATGGGTCCAGGCGGGGCGATGGAGGCGGCTGACGATCTGAGGTGCGCCGGTCGCCCCGCGGGCCGTCGTGCCCGGTCTCGGGTTCTGGGACCGGCTCGGCTTCCGCCGCGTGCGCTCGGCGCCGCCCGCCGCTTCCCCTGCCCTCTTCTTCATCTTCGTCCTCGGCGGCGAGGACCCGATCGGTCCGCGACCTTTGCCGGGAGATCGGCATCGTCAGAACTTCAGATGAGGGCGGCGAGAAGCTGCTGGAGCACGAGCTCCGTCGTGGCGCGAAGTCTGAGGCCGCGCAGTCCGTCGCCGGGGGCTACTCGGCCGTCGGAGTGACGCTGTTCACCGAGGTAGCCCCAGGAGCACAGGGCCGCGACGATCTCGTGCGTGGCGATTTGCCGGGTGTCGAAGACCACCAGGACGCTCCCGGTCAACGGGTTGGCGCTGGCGCGGTTGACGCCCTCGATTTCCTGTAGCCGGGTCTCCACCCATCGGGCTTCGCTTTCCGAGCCCTTCACCTGGGGCAGCCTGATCCGCAGCCGGCCCTCGAGGACGCGGAGGGACGTCGATGCATCGTTCATCACGAGGCTCCATCGGGCTTCGCTTTGCGGCCCCTTCACCCCGGGCAGCCTGATCCGCAGTCGGCCCTCGAGGACGGGGGGGACGTGGACGCGTCGCTCATCCTGAGACTCCCCTTTCTCCTTCTCTCGCATCGTCTTGCCTCACTCGTTTAGGCTGCCGACGAGATCGAGGAAAGGCTGCGGGAGTTATGATTGCGGGTCGTTGGTTTTAATTTTCCATGACGTGCGCAGACTGCTGCGCGGGAATCTGGATCGCCCCGGCAGGTCCGGTCCCGCCTCCACAATAGACGCCTCACGAAGCCACCGGGTTGACGGGCAGGCTGACCGAGACCCCCCCGCGACGGTGCGCGCTTGCCCCTTTTAACGGAGGCCATCTCCCCTATCTGCGGCAGGAAGAATACCGGAGCCGTGGAACTGTGCGGCCTTGAAGCAGGACGCGGTTTTGAGCGCGTATATTCGAGCCGAAGCGAAGCGTCGTCAAAGAGGGTTGAAGTAAAGTCGGCTCGGTAAAAGGAGGTATCGATGGCAAGTTTGCGGCGGCCGCTGCCACTTCTCGTCGCGTTCCTTGGCGGTCTCTCGTGGGGACCCGTGACGCTCTGCCGCGCTGGCGGCACATCCTCGACCACGGAGACTTACGCGTGGGGCTCGGCCGTACCCATCCCCACCGGCGGTCCCTCCTGGTACGACGACGCGTACTACGATCAGGTGCTCGCCAACGGCGTGGCCGGTACACCCCTGCCGGCGGGAGCACAGATGCCGGACAACGGGACCTACGCGGCCGCCGGGTCTGCCAGCACGGGCGAGGCAGCGCCCGGAGTCGAGCGGCCTCCCATCGGCATCGGCCCGGGCACGTGGCTGATCAGCCTCTTCTTCGGGAAGAACGGCGTGCCGAACGGCTTCGCCTGGTGCACGGCCAACTTCGTGTTCCAGAACGGCACCAGCTTCGGGCTGGGCACCGCCGGGCACTGCGCCAGCGCGCTCAGCAACCCCGTCACGGCGTTCGTCGTGCCTCCGCCCGAAGCCCCCTGCCCCTCGGGCGGCGTCTGCGGGCCTGGTATCTACCCGATCGGCAAGTTTTCGATCGTCCGCAACGGCGGCCTCGGCAACGACTTCGCGCTGATCGCTGTCAACTCCGCGTTCAACCCGTGGATGCGGCCGACGATGCCGGTCTTCGGCGGGCCGACGGGCGCCTACACGGGCGGGCTCCCGACCGTGCCTGCGGCCAGCAACTCGGTCGGCCTGCTCACGGTGCTCACCCCGAGCTACTCGCCGGCCGTCGTCGGGTATTGCGGGCACGGCGCGGTGGTAGGGACCGGTGGGACCTGCCGGGCGGCGGCGGGCCTGTTCGCCAGCGGCACCGCGTTCCTGTGGTACGGGCCCAGCACGCCGGGCGACTCCGGGTCGGGCGTCGTCATGGTCCCCGACCCCCTCACCCCCCTCGCCCCGGTTCCGGCGACGGCTGACCTGACCCACATCATCATCCTGGATGCCAGCGTCAGCAGGAAGCTCGCGGTGACGATCGGCCCGGACTACCCGGGGATGGTGGGAGGGACGCAGATGGCCAGGATCCTCTCCATCGTCGGCCCCAGCTGGACTCTGGTGAACGGCGGCCTGCCCTGAGCTGCAGCACCCGATCTTCGGAGCTCAGCGAGCCTTCCTGAGCGTCGGGTGGGACCGCTTCTGGCGCGCGTGGAACAGCGGCAGCAGCCACTATCTCTTCCGGGGTCCCCGCAACGACCTGGGAACGAGCGGCCGAGGACCGTGGATGACGATGTGGGCCCGACCGGTTGGCTCACCGACGAGGGAGACGGGCCACGGCGAGCCCCAGCCGGCGAGCGGCGTGGCACAGGTCGCGGTCGGCTCCGACGAAGACGACGTCGGGCCAGGCGATGATCTCGGCCGACGCGAGATGGACGGCGTCGTAGCCGCGGAGGTCGTGGTCGTGCGCGAGCACCCCGGCTCGCGTCGCGAGGATGGTCGACACGGCGACCCGATCGAAGTGCGCCCAGAGGCCTTCGAATTCAGTGATCGCGAGCTGCAGCTGGGCGTCCGTCAGCCGCCGCTCACGCCGCGCCCTCTGGAGCGCCGCCCGCGATTCCGGGTACATCAGCATGGAGGACACGACCCTGCGGGCGTCCCACCAGATCCCCTCCGCCTCGCTCGACCCCGGTTCCGCGATCACCAACTTCACCGCTGCGGAGGTGTCGAAGTAGGCGGTCACCGCCGCTGCCGGGCGACGTAGTCCGCCATCGACGGTCCGTCGCCGTGCAGGTGGACGCGTGTGCTCGGCTGGCGCCGGCGCACGCCTTTAGGCGCCGGCTCGATCACTCCCGCCTCGATCAGCGCCTCGAGCGGATCGACGCCCCGGACCGGAACGAGGCGGGCGACCGGTGCCCCGCGATCGGTCACCAGGACCTCCGTCCCGCGCCGCGCCCTGGCCACCCAGC
>VBKF01000169.1 GCA_005888095.1 Deltaproteobacteria bacterium
CGCCCCGGCTCGAGCGCCTCGTCGCGGAACGTCCCGACCAACAGCAGCCCCAGGTCGGCCACGGTGCGCGTGAGAAACTCAAGCAGGCGTAGCGACGGCGTGTCCGCCCCCTGGAGCGCGTTGCCGGGCGGGGGCGCCGCTGTTAGGTTGGGAGTGCGACCGCGGTGTCGTTTGACTCCCGAAAGGGGGGTAGTATACGCGCGCAGTCCCTATGTACTTCCAGTTCGCTAACGTCCTCGTCTTCTTCCTGCTCGCGTTCGTGCTCTGCGGGCTGATGCTCGGCCTCGGGCTCCTGCTGCGGCCGTCCAATCCGCATCCGGGCAAGCTCACCACCTACGAGTGCGGCGAGCCGCCGAGCGGGAACGCCTGGATCAACTTCAACAT
>VBKF01000170.1 GCA_005888095.1 Deltaproteobacteria bacterium
GCGACGCCGCATGAAGGAAGGTCAATGTCGCTGATCAACACCGCGCCCGAGATGGCGCTCACCACCAAGATCGACGACTTCCTCAACTGGACCCGCAAGTCGTCGGTCTGGTACATGCTGTTCGGGCTCGCCTGCTGCGCCATCGAGATGATGCAAACCGGCGGGCCGCGCGCCGATCTCGACCGATTCGGAGCCGCGCCGCGCGCCACGCCGCGCGTCTCTGACCTGATCATCGTGTCGGGCACGCTGACGCTCAAGATGGCGCTCCGGACGAAGGTGCTCTACGA
>VBKF01000171.1 GCA_005888095.1 Deltaproteobacteria bacterium
TGCCGTGCGCGAGCACCACGCCACCCGTGTGTAACGGCAGCTGTCCCACCGGGCAGTCCTGCGTGGCCACCCCCTCGGGCTGCGTCTGCGAGCTGCCGTGCGCGAGCACCTCGCCGCCGATGTGCAACGGCAGCTGTCCCACCGGAGAGTCCTGCGTCGCGACCCCCGCGGGCTGCGTCTGCGAGCTGCCGTGCGCGAACACCTCGCCCCCCATGTGTAACGGCACCTGCCCCACGGGAGAGGTCTGCGCCGCGACGCCCACGGGCTGCGTCTGTCAGCCGCCGCCGTGCGCGAACACCTCGCCCCCCATGTGTAACGGCACCTGTCCCACCGGAGAGTCCTGCGTGGCGACACCCGCGGGCTGCGTCTGTCAGCCGCCGTGCGCGGACAGCGCCCCGGTCTGCAACGGCACCTGTCCCACCGGGCAGGTCTGCGCCTCGACTCCTACGGGCTGCGTCTGTCAGATCTCGGCGTGCGACAGCCCCCCCGGCGCGACTTGCAGTATCGATATCGACAACCAGAAGCCATTCTGCTCCGGCTCGAGCTGCAACCTCGCATCCGCCGTCGCCGCCGTCGCCAAGACCAACACCAGCGCGTCCGCCTCCACGAGGACGATCACGATTCACGGCAGGTGCACGGGCGATCCCGTCCTCATCGACGGGCTGTTCAACCTTGTGATCACGGGTGTTCCGCCGTCGGACCTGACGCACAACAATTGCTCCGGTGACAAAGGGCCGCCTCCAGGTACGTTGACGTCCACCGTCGCTCGGAAGGATCCCCCCTTCGCCACGCCGAGCGGGAGCAACGGCGAGGTAATCAAGGTCCGGAACTCGACGAGGCTGACGATCAAGTATCTGAATATCCGCGACGGGCGATTCCCGTTCATGCCCACGACGAAGGCGCAGATCGCGGACGACGGCCTGGACTACAAGCGCTCGACGGGTGGGCGGGTCTTCTGCAACTGCATCACGAACAACGAGGAAGGCATCGACGTGGACGGAGGCACGTGCAACGTTGTGGAGCAGAACCTCGTGCTCGCGAACGAGAACGGGATCCGAGCGAGTGCCGGTGCGAAGTGGATCGAGTACAAGAACAACACGTCGATGAACAACGACCTGCCGCAGACGGAGACGCCCTCCGATCCTGCAGGTAGGCACAACGGACTAATCGCGTCGGTGTCGACCACGTCGAACAACTTCGAGGGCAACGTCGCGATCATAGACCCGTCAACAGATCCCAACGGCGCCTGTCACTCAGACGAAGGGCTCAAGTTCTACAGCGCCAACGGCAGCTGTGCGACCGGCAACAGCATCACGAACTTCGGCGGCCTCACCAACCCCAATCCCTCCTCGGACGACACCGGAGGGTGCGAGATCTTCAATTCGAGCAACAACAAGGTGTTCGGAAACACGTTCAGCGGAAACAAGGACAAGACGTGCACGCTGGACCGCAACAGCTGCCGTGTGGTGTCGGGAACGGGGAACTGCGGCGACAACATCCCGGGAGCGCCGGCATGCGCCGTGACGACATGCCCACCGCTGTTCAAGGTGGAGTCATCGAGCGCGCCGTGCGCCGTGGTGCCGATCCCGTAGCGCTCCTAATCGCAACTCGCAATTCGCCCCCTAAAGAATTGACCGCGTCGCTTCGTCACGTGGTTCCATCCTCATTGTCGGCGCCGCCACCGAGGAACTTCTCTCCGCCGTCCGGGCGCTCGAATCGTTGGCCGAGACGACGCCCCGCCTCCTTCCCTTGGAGCCAAGGAAGCCCGGTCCGCCGCCCGGATTCGCACGGATCTCGAAGCGGTCGGGAAGCCGATCGGCCCCTACGACGTCCTGATCGCCGGAACCGCGCTTGCGAACGGCGCGATCCTCATCGCGCGCAACGTCCGGGAATTTCCGTCGCGTCTCCCGCCTCGCCGTCGAGAAGTGAGAGGACGACCACGATCCCGAGGCCGGAAGCCCGAGCCGATGACTGGACTATCGATCGCTAGTTTACTACCGTGCCGCCCGTGCTCAGGCAGCCGATGCGAGCCGGGCCCGGGTCGATCTCGATGGCCGGAGCCGAGCCATGAGTGACTACGCCGGCAGAAACGTGCTCATCACCGGTGCCGCGAGCGGCATCGGCCGGCTTCTCGCTCAGAAGATCGCGGCCGAGGGCGCGCGCGTGATCCTGTGGGACGTCGAGTCGGCGGCGCTCGAACGGACGCGTGCGGAACTCGCCGCCGCCGGGCGCACGGTCGCGACGAAGGCGTGAAGACCCGCTTCCGGCTGCTCCTGCCGATCCTCACGCCGGAGTACGCCGCCGACCGCATCGTCGACGCCATCCGCCGCGACCGCCGCCGCCTCGTCATGCCGCGGCTCGTCTACGTCACGTGGCTCGGGCGCCTCCTTCCCGTTCGCCTGTTCGATGCCGTCATGGAGTTCCTCGGTGTCAACCGGAGCATGGACGACTTCGTCGGCCGCATGGACCACTGATCGCGCCGGCGCGGGTGGAGGATCTCCGGGGCCATTGCCAGCCGGACGCGGGTCCGTTTAGATCGCCTGCAGCGAGCAGAGCTCCCCTTCAGTTCTGCGCCGCCCCGGAGGTCCCATGCCCGACACCGGGCTCCGCCCGTGGACGCGCACGCAGGAGCGACTGGCTTCCCCCGTCATCCGCCTGATCACGCTGCTCAACGTCTGGGCCTACCGTCTGAGCGGTGGCCGCCTGGGCGGCACGTTCCTGCGCGGGGCGCCGGTGTGTCTCGTCACGGCCAAGGGCAGGCGATCGAGCGAGCCGCGCACGGTCGCTCTGCTCTACCTGTCCGCCGGCGACGACCTCGTGGTCGTCGCCTCCAAGGGCGGCATGTCGCATCACCCTGCGTGGTACCACAACATGACGGCCAACCCCGACGTCGAGGTGCAGGTCGGATCGACCACCCGCCGCATGCGCGCCCGGCGCGCGTCCGACGCCGAGAAGGCAGCGCTCTGGCCGCGCCTCGTCGCGATGTACCGCGACTATGACGACTACCAGGGCCGAACGACGCGAGACATCCCGGTGATGATCCTCTCACCACGAAGTGAGTGACCGGGATTGAGCCATCATCGCTGCTCCGGTAGAGCTTCGGCATGAAAACGTTCGGGCTTCTTGCCGGCGTCCTCGTGCTGTCGGCGGTAGTCGCGTGCGCTCCCGCCCCCGACGAGGGGTTCAAGCTGATCCATGTCGGCGATCTGGTTGCCATGCGCACCTCGACAGAGACACCGGCCACGGTCCTGGACGCCGACGGGACCGATTTCAGAGCGCGAGAAGGAGTCATCCCCGGCGCCATACTCTTGTCGAGCTACGGCAAGTACGACGTGGCAACGGAGCTACCGGCCGGCAAGGACACTCGGCTCGTCTTCTACTGCGCCGACTCGCATTGAACGGCCTCTCACAAGGCCGCCCGTCGGGCGGTTGAGGCCGGCTACGCTGACGTCAGTGTGATGGTGGAGGGGTTGAAGGGCTGGAAAGCAGCGGTGAACCCAATCACCACGCCGTAGATTCACCCTGCTCCGAGCGTCGAAAGCGTCGGCACGGTCGATCAGTCGCCGTCATCGAATGCGCGGGAGCACCTCCTCGGCGAAGAGTCGAAGGCTGGCCCACCCGAGCTCGGGGTCGATCCCGCCCATGAGCGGATGGAGCAGCACCCGCCCGTGCTGCTCCGCGATCGCCACGCATTCCTCCGGCGTCACGACGCGATATACACCGCTTCGCCGGACGTCCTCCTCCGTCGTCGCGGCCACGTGCACCGCCGAGCGCTGCCCGGGGGTCTGCCACTCGTCGTACGTCCTGGCGTCGTAGAGCGCGTACGGCGCGATGCGCTTCCAATCCCCCTCCGGATCGCGTGTCACGTGCACGAAGCCGGGGCCGCCCGGGAGCACGACGAAGCCGCCCTCGAAGCCCTCGGCCTTGCATGCCTCGTGGTAGACGCGGGCCAGCTCGGGGTCACCGACCGCCGGGAAGAAGCCGCACCGGAGCCGCGCCGCCCGGCGCGCCGCCTTCGGCGTCGAGCCGCCGACCAGGATGGGCGGCGGCGACGGCGGCGCGGGCGTCACGCGCACGACGCGGCCGCGCCAGGTGAACGGCGCGCCCGTCCACGCCTGCCGCAGCACGCCCACGGACTCGTCGAACAGCCGCCCGCGCGCCGCGCGCTCGACGCCCGCCATCTCGAACTCCTCGGGGCGGTAGCCCATCCCGGCAACGAAGCTCAACCGCCCGCCGGCGACGAGCGCCGCCGTCGCGAGCTGCTCGGCGAGCCGGATCGGATCGTGCAGCGGGACGAGGATGGCGGCCACGTTGATGGCGAGCCGCCGCGTGCGCGCGGCGATCGCCGCCGCCAGCGTCACGGGCGACGACATGTAACCGTCCTCGACGCCGTGGTGCTCCGAGATCGCGACCACGTCGAAAGCTCTCGCGTCGGCCCACTCGCACATGTCGAGGCAGGCCGCGTACTGCCGTTCGTGCGTGGTGCGGGCGAAGGGCGGCACGCGCAGATCGAAACGGAGCCCCACCATGGCGGGCATGGCCCCGGTTTCTATCGGCGCCGCGCCCGGCGCGTCAATGCGCGCGAGCAACCGGCGCGGCTTCGTCCGCCACGCCTTGTCGGCCACCTTCGCATTTGTTAGCCGTCGCAGGGGGTTTTCTGCATGCGGCGAGTGGCGACTGCGGATGCGTGATCCGCTCGCCGGGCGGACGGCCGTCGTCACCGGCGCTTCCTCGGGTATCGGCCGGGCGCTGACGCTTCGCCTGGCCGCCCGGGGGATGCGCGTCGTCGCCGCGGCCCGCTCGGCCGACGCCCTGCGCGAGCTGGCCCGCGAAGCGGGCGCCCCGGTGCACGTCGTCCAGATCGACGTGACGCGGGAGGACTCCGTGGCGGAGCTGCGCGAGACCGCGCGGCGCGCGTGCGGCCGCGTCGACGTCGTCGTCAACAATGCCGGCGTCGGATACGTGGAGCCGTTCGCCTCGTCGCCCGTCGTGCACTGGCACGAGACGCTGGCCACGAACCTGATCGGCGCCCTCTGCGTCACCCGCGCCTTCCTGCCGCTCCTGCTGGAGAGCGGCGCAGGCCTGGTGGTCAACGTCGGGTCGGCGTCGGCAGCGGGCTGGCCCCACGTCGCGCTCTACGCGGCGAGCAAGGCGGCCCTCCACGCGGCATCGATTGCGATCGATCGCGAGCTGCGGGGGAGCGGCGTCCGCGTGCTCTCGGTAGACATCGGCCCGACGGCGGGGACGGGCTTCGGGTCGCGTTCCGATCCGACGGACGTCGCGGCCGCCGTCCGATCGTGGGCGGAGCTGGGGATCGCGTCGACCGAGGACCTCTCGACCGCCGACGGATCGGCGCAGAAGATCGTCGACCTGGTCGAGGCGGCACTCCGCCCGGCACCCATGCGCCGGCGTCACCCGACGTCGTCGCCGTCGAAGTAGCCCGCGGCCTGGGCTCCCGCCTCCACGGGACCGCAGGCGGCTCGCGCCGAGCGCTTCGAGGTCGACATCGCGCGCGCTACCGGGGCGGACTACCATAAAACGTCGATCGAAATACCACAAAGATTCGACGGAAATGCGGCGCTACGGAGTTCTCCCGGCCGCCTCGGCCGCCTAGACTCGGCCGTCCCGCGTCTTGCAGATCGCGTGCGCGTTCGCCGCCGGCAGCGCCGAGGGAGGAGGAACCATTCGATGGAGGGAAGACAAAATCCAGCGACGCTGATGATCGCAGCTGCCGTCCTCGCGCTGATGGCATCGGCCACGTCAATCGCCGCGACGACCGCCTACGATGTCGTCTCCGACGTGAGGATCCCCATGTCCGACGGAGTCTCGCTCGACTCCGACGAATACATTCCCACCACCGGGTGCCCATGCCCGACGATCCTGGTGCAGACGCCGTATCGCAAATCGGGCGCGGGCGTTTCGGAGGGCAACACGATCTTCCCGTCCAACGGCTATGCAATGATCGTCGTCGACGTGCGCGGCACCGGCTCGAGCGAGGGTATGTGGGATTCGTTCGGCGCCCGGGAGCAGCAGGACAGCGTGACGCTGGTCCAGTGGGCGGCGTCGCAGCCGTTCTCCAACGGGGTGATCGGGCTTTCGGGCGTGAGCTACTCGGCGATCAACCAGTTCCTCACGGTCGAGCAGCCGGGAACCGCGGCCGTGAAGGCCATCTTCCCCATCGTCCCGATGTCGGACGCCTACCGCGACGTCACGTGGGCGGGTGGCAACACGGACGCCGGCTTCATCCCGCTCTGGCTCGGGCTGGTGAACGGGCTCGCCGTGATCCCGGCGCAGGATGCGCTGAGCCAGCCGAAGATCGCGCTCAATGCCGAATCGCAGCACGCGCTGGACGTGGCGCAGTTCGGCGGGCTGGCGGTCCTCGACGCGACGCTGGGCGGGTTCGAGATGATGCTGCCGTCGGCGCTGCAGACCTACCCCGATCAGGCCTACGACGGCTCGTTCTACCAGCTCCGCTCGCCGATCCGGAACATCTCGCGGGTCAAGGTCCCGACCTTCATCGTCGGAGGCACCTACGACATCTTCCAGCGTGGCGAGCCGATCCTGTTCCGCGGGCTCGGGCTCTTGGGGACCAAGAAGAAGCTGATGATCGGCCCGTGGTACCACACGACGGCGGGGAACGGCCTGACCGCCGATGACGGCTCCAACCCTGTTCACGACACGAAGGGCAACCTGCTCCCGAGCCTCAACAACCTGCAGCTCGCCTGGTTCGATCACTGGCTCAAGGGCATCGACAACGGCATCCAGAGGTTCCCCGAAGTGGAAACCTATTACCTCGGGGCGGGCAAATGGAGTCCCGACACGCGCTATCCGGCATCGCACACGCAATATCGGTACTGGTATCTGTCCGCCACGCAGGGCAGCGGGACCTCGCTGTACGCCGGATCGCTGGCTCCGGCCGCCGACGCCGGAGAGACGACGGTGACGCTCCCCTGGATTCCGCTCAACGGAACCTGCTCGCGGTCGACTACCCAGTGGACGGCGGGCTTGGTGTCCGGCACGACGTGCGAGAACGACAATCAACCGAGTGAGCTCCTGGCCGCCACGTTCACGACCGCGCCCTTCACTGCGCCGTACGCCATCTCGGGCCCCATCAACGCCATTATCTGGATCAGCTCGACCGCCACCGACGCTCAGGTCATCGCGACGATCTCGGACGTCGCTCCCGACGGCTCGTCCAGTCAGATCACATCGGGAAGCCTGGTCGCGTCGCTCGGAGCGTTGACCGCACGTGCATGTGGTTCAGTGGTCGCGGACTGTTCGGTCTACGCGGGCGGACAAGTCATCGAGCCGTGGCATCCCTACACCCGGGCGTCTCAGGTGCCGCTCACGCCCGGGGTCCCGACGCAGCTCCAGATCGAGATCTTCCCCACGTCCGCCGTGATCGAGCCGGGTCACTCGCTGCGCCTCACCATCGCCACCGGCGATTTCCCGCACGAGACGTCCACCGCATCCACGCTGGCGAACTCGGCAGGGGTCGACACCCTCTACATCGGACCGAACCATCCGTCGTCGGTCTATCTGGGGACCGTGTCGCCGGCTCCCGCGACCTAGGCCGAACCTCCTCCCGAACGACGGGTTCTGGTCGCTGGTCCGTTCAAGGCGACGGAGCCGCGACACGACGCCCTGGCGTGACGCGGGAAGGAACCCGGAATCCGGGAGAGGAGGAAAACGGGAATGACCGTCAAGCGTGACCAGAGGTCTCTCATCGGTTCAACAGCAGCTCGTCGACCTCCAGTGGCGGCTCGACGCGGAATCCGAGGCGCTCGGCAAGCTGCTGGCCGCCGATCACGTGGACGAGGCGGCCGTGCTCGGCAAGCTCGACCAGGTGACGTCGATCGAGCAGCAGGTGAAGAAGGTGAACTTCACCCTGCTCGTTCGGATCAAGAATCAGCTCGATTCGGAGCAGCAGGAGAAGCTGCGGGCGCTGCGGCCGGCGCATCCGTGAACGCGGCTCAACGCCCACGCCGTGGCCGAAGCCACTACGCCCGCGAGAAGACGCCGCGGCGTTCGAGCGCACCCACCACCCGCGCGTAGGTGCGAGGCGCGGCGCGCTTCAGGCGCCAGAGCCAGCGGATCTCCCCGTGCGGGAGGGCGTAGAGCTTGCCGCGCTCGACCGCCCCGAGGGCGAGACGGGCGATGTCGTCGGCGCTGTACTTCGACCGCTGCATCCACGTCTCGGCCAGCCGCCGCTTGCCCTCCTCCACCGTGCCGACGGCGTCGCTCACGATGTTCGTCGGGAAGAAGCCGGGGAGGAGGACGGTCACCCCGACGCCGTCGCGCGCCGCCTCCGCCGCCAGCGTTTCGCTCAGCGCGACGACGCCCGCCTTCGTGACGTTGTACGCGCCCATGCCGGGCACGGCCGCGATCGCCGCGGCGGACGCGACGTTGAGGACGTGACCGCGCCCCCGCGCGCGCATGCGCGGGACGAAGTAGTGGCAGCCGTGGATCACGCCGCACAGGTTCACGTCGATCGCGCGCCGCCACGAGTCGAGGTCGGCCACGCCCACGTCGCCCGCGGCGCCGATGCCGGCATTGTTGACCAGCAGGTCGACCTCGCCGGCGAGCGTCGCTGACTCCTCCGCGAGGCGCGCGACGTCGTCCGCCTTCGTGACGTCGCACACCACGACGTGCACCCGGCCGGCGTCGGCGCCGATCTCGCGCACCGTCTCGCGTGCCGTGCTCTCGCGCACGTCGGCGACGACGACCACCGCGCCCCTCGATACGAGCGCCTTCGCGAATGCGCGGCCGAGCCCGCTGCCGGCGCCCGTGACCACCGCGCTGCTCCCGCGATCGATGCGCATCCCGCGCGTCATGCCGCATCGACCAGCATTCCACGCATCGCCAGAGCGCCCGCGTGGAGCATCACGATGAACTTCACGGCCTGGTCGATGATCGCCCGGCGCCGCTTCGGATGCTCCAGAAGGCTGCGGTTCTCGGCGCAGAGGCGCAGTGCCGCCTGCACGAGCCGCCGCTTCCCGTTGGCCGCGGCCTGCACGTCCGCGCTCACGTGCGGCCTCGCGTAGCACTTGCCAGGTCAGTATACAATCGTCTACAGGGCAGACATTCGCTACCTCCCGCAAGGCATCCACGACTTCGTCGTGTCGAGCTGCTCGTTCTCACCCCAAGCCGAGATCGATCCCTTGATTAATCTATATTACTTGCCTATCCGCTTGCCATGCCTCCCTCGCCCTGTAGTCTGCCATAGCACCTGCTAAAGCGGAATCCCTACCATAATCCATTGCTTGACCGCACAGCGGGCCCCGAGATAAGGACCGCGACGTGCCCATCATGTCGTATCGGTCCCTCACCAGGCCTGAGCACGCGTCTGGTGAGGCAATGCAACGGGAGGAAGGCCGCTATGAAGCGCCTGACGCTCGCAATGACGTGCGCCGTGGCCGGCTTTGCCATCGGCCTGACCGCTCCCTTCGCGACGGCCGATGACGACAAGCGCCTGAGTGTGACGGTCTCATTCGGCGCGGGGCTCAACACCACGGGCCCGGCGAATCACCACATCCTTCCCAGCGTAATCAAGGTCAAGAGCGGGGGAGTCGTGAACTTCGTCGTCGCGGGATTCCATCAGGTCTTCGTCTACAACCCAGGGACCGCACCCAAAGACATCGTCGTACCCGCTTCGGGCACGTTCATTAATGACTTGACGAATATCTACTACCAGGGGCTCAGCCCGGCAGGGTCGCCGCCGCCCGGTTTGGCCAACACCCAGAATCGGGTGGAGTCGGTATTCTTTGACCGACCGGGCAGGTACCTGGTCATCTGCAACGTGACGTCTCACTTTCGGAATGGAATGTTCTCATTCGTGAAAGTGACCGACGACGATGACGATTAGGTGAACACGGCGTAGAGGCGGGGCCGCGCCACGCAGCGTGGCCCCGCCCCGCCGTCGCCCGCGGTCCGAGTTCCTCCGGGCGAAAGCACCCTTCGACCCGCGCCGTCTCGGCGCTCGGCTGGACCTTGGCGGGTTCGGCGAGCTGCCCCACGGGCTGCGCCAGCCGCGGTGGGCCGGCGAGCGCCGGCGGCGAGGATTTTACCTTGCACTTCGCGCGCACGCTGTGGCATGGGAAGCCGGCCGAGGAACACGCAGCGGAGAAGGTCACGTCGAAAAAGGGGGGCGCAGATGACCGGTGACGCGGTTCGGTCCCGACCGAGGTTTTGCGGCCCGCGGCGCGGCACCGTGCACGCGATCGGGCTCCTCGTCCTCCTCGGCGCCGCCCTGCCCGGCCGTAGCTGGGCCACCGTGTCGCTCGGCACCTGGCTGGCCCACAGCCCGGACGACATCAACACCACGAACATCCCGGGTCTCCAGACGTTCAGCGGCGACGACGCGACCGTGAACGCCACCCTGCCGTTCAGCGTGACGATCGAGGGCACGAGCTACAGCTCGGTCACCATCTCGACGAACGGCTGGCTCGAGTTCGGGGGCAACACCCAGGGCACGAGCGATCCCACGAACGCCTGCCTGCCGACCTCGAAGCACACGAACCCCTTCCTCGCCGCGTACTGGAACGACCTCGACACGTTCGGCACCAACATCCGCTACGGGACGGTCGGGACCAGCCCGAACCGCACCTTCCTCGTCGATTACGAGGTCGACGTCGATCCCACGGTCGACAACGGGGGCGCCGACGACATCCGCTTCCAGGTGCAGGTCCACGAGCGGTCCAACATCATCAACGTCCGCTACCGCGAGTCGGGCAACCTGGCGAACGGCCAGGGCACGACCATCGGCTTCCAGGGAGCCGGCGGCGCCTCGGGGACGGCCCGGCCGCTCACCTGCAACGGGAAGGTGCTCGACGACAACCGCCCCGACGAGGGCTGGTCGGTCGACGTCGGCCGCGCCGGGCTCGTACCCCTCTTCGCGATCATGGCGCACAGCCCCGACGACATCAGCGGGTTCACGACGCTCAGCGGCGACAACGCCATCGCGGGTGTCACGCTGCCCTTCTCCGTCACCATCGAGGGGACGAGCTACAGCACGGTCACCATCGGCACCAACGGCATCATCCAGTTCGGGACGACCACCGGCGCCAACCCGACGGCGAACGCCGCCCTGCCGAGCTCGAGCTTCCCGAACCCGACGCTCTTCTACTACTGGGACGACCTCCAGACCGAGGGCGGCAACATCCGCTACGGGACGGTGGGATCGAGCCCGAACCGCACCTTCATCGTCGACTTCCAGGAGAACCGGGTCGCCGCGACGGGCGACAAGGTGAACGGGCAGGTGCAGATCCACGAGCGCTCGAACCTGCTCAACGTGAAGTACCGGAGCACGATGAGCCCCGGCGCCAACGGCCAGACCGCCACGATCGGCTTCCAGGGGGCGGGCGGGTCCTCGGCCGTCGCCTACCCGCTCACCTTCAACGGTAAGATCCTCGACGACGACCGTCCGGACGAGGGCTGGTCGGTCCACGCGCTCCCCCTCGGGGCGATGGTGCTGCACGCCTCCACGGCATACAGCCCGAACGACATCAGCGGGTTCACGATGCTCAGCGGGGACAACGCCATCGCGGGCGTCACGCTGCCGTTCTCGGTGACGATCGACGGGACGAGCTACACCACGCTCACTATCGGCACCAACGGGATCATCCAGTTCGGGACGACGACCGGCGCCAACCCGACGACGAACGCCGCCCTGCCGAGCTCGAGCTTCCCGAACCCGACCCTCTTCTACTACTGGGACGACCTCCAGACCGAGGGCAGCAACATCGAGTACGCAACGGTAGGCACGAGCCCGAACCGCACGTTCATCGTCGACTTCCAGGAGAACCGGGTCGCCAGCTCGGGGGACAAGGTGAACGGGCAGGTGCAGATCCACGAGCGCTCCAACGTGCTGGACGTGAAGTACCGGAGCACGATCAGCGCCAACGCCAACGGCCAGGCCGCCACCATCGGCTTCCAAGGGGCGGGCGGGGCGTCCGCCACCGCCTACCCGCTCACCTTCAACGGCAAGATCCTCGACGACAACCGGCCGAACAGCGGCTGGTCGGTGTCGCCGCTGCCGGTGTGCGGCAACGGCGCGGTCGAGACCAAGGAGCAGTGCGATCAGGGCGCCGCCAACGGGACGACAGGGTCGTGCTGCACCTCGAGCTGCACGTTCAAGACCGCGGGCACCGTCTGCCGGGCCGTGGCCGATGTCTGCGACGTGGCGGAGACCTGCTCGGGCTCGAGCGCGACCTGCCCCGCCGACGGCTTCGCCTCGTCGAGCACCGTCTGCCGCGTGGCGGCCGGCGAGTGCGACCTGCCCGAGAACTGCCCGGGCAACGGCCCGAGCTGCCCGGCCGACGCGAAGGAGTCGGCGGGGACGGCGTGCACGAGCGACGGCAACCCGTGCACGCTCGATCAGTGCGACGGGACGAGCAACGCTTGCCAGCACCCGGCGGGCAACGCGGGCGCGCTCTGCCGCGCCTCGGCCGGCGCCTGCGACCCGGACGAGACGTGTACCGGGACGAGCACCACCTGCCCGGCCGACGCGAAGACGCCGGCCGGCACGGTGTGCCGGCCGGGGGCAGGCCCGTGTGACATCGCCGAGAGCTGCGACGGCGTGGACAACGCCTGTCCCCCGGATCTCTTCCAGCCGCCGACGACGGAGTGCCGTCCCTCGGCCGGCGTCTGCGACCCGGCCGAGAACTGCACGGGCGTGAGTGCCGCATGTCCGCCGGACGCCAAGAGCACCGCCGTCTGCCGCCCGGCGGCCGGCGCCTGCGACGTGGCGGAGAGCTGCGACGGGGTGAACAACGGCTGTCCCGCCGACGCCTTCAAGCCCGCGACCGCGGTGTGCCGCCCGTCCGCCGGCGTCTGCGACCCGGCCGAGAACTGCACCGGCTCGAGCGTCGCTTGCCCGCCCGACGGGAAGCAGACGGGCGTGTGCCGGCCGGCGGCCGGCGCCTGCGACGTTCCCGAGAGCTGCGACGGGGTCAGCGACGACTGCCCGCCCGACCTCTTCGAGCCCACCGGCTTCGTCTGTCGTGTGTCGGTGGACGCCTGCGATCGAGTCGAGGACTGCAGCGGAACGAGCGCCACCTGCCCGCCCGACGCCTTCTTGCCGGCGGGGACGCTCTGCCGCCCGGAGGCCGGCGACTGCGACGAGGCCGAGTTCTGCGACGGCACGAGCGGGGCATGCCCACCCGACGCGTTCGCGCCGAGCACGGCGGAGTGCCGCGCCTCGGCAGGCCCGTGCGACGTGGCGGAGAACTGCACCGGGACGACGGCGAGCTGCCCGCCCGATGCCTTCGCCACTGCCGGAAGCGTCTGCCGGCCGCCGGCGGGTGACTGCGACGTGCAGGAGGTCTGCACGGGAACGAGCGTCGACTGCCCGGCCGACACGCTCCTGCCGGCAGGGACGATCTGCCGCGCCGCGGGGGGCGTCTGCGACGTGACCGAGACGTGCACGGGCTCGAACGCCGCGTGTCCCGCAGACGTGAAGAGCAATGCCGAGTGCCGTCCGGCCGTCGGCGTCTGCGACGTCGCCGAGAGCTGCGACGGCGTCGGCAACGATTGTCCGCCGGACGGCTTCCTGCCGAGCGCCGTCGAGTGCCGGGCCTCGGCCGGCACCTGTGACCCGGCGGAGAACTGCACGGGCTCGAGCGCGAGCTGTCCGCCGGACGCGAAGAGCACCGCCGAGTGCCGGCCGGCGGCGGGCCCGTGCGACGTGGCCGAGAGCTGCGACGGGCTGACGAACGACTGTCCGCTCGACACCTTCGCGTCATCGTCGACCACCTGCCGCCCGGCGGCCGGCCCGTGCGACATCCCGGAGAGCTGTACGGGCCTCGGCCCCGACTGCCCGCCCGACGCCGTCCACAGCGCGGCCGACGCCTTCGTCTGCCGGCCCTCGGCGGGCCCGTGCGACCCGGCCGAGACCTGCGACGGCACGGGGGTGAGCTGCCCGCCGGACGCCAGGAGCACGGCGGTCTGCCGGCCGGCGGCCGGCCCGTGCGACCTAACCGACAGCTGCGATGGCGTCAACGACGACTGTCCCCCCGACGCCAAGAGCACGGCCGTCTGCCGGCCGGCGGCGGGCCCGTGCGACCGCGCCGACAGCTGTGATGGCGTCAACGACAGCTGTCCGCCGGACGCCAAGAGCACGGCCGTCTGCCGGCCCGCGGCGGACTCGTGCGACATCGCCGAGAGCTGCGACGGAAGCTCGGACACCTGCCCGCCCGATGCGGTCCAGCCCGACGGGGCGTCGTGCAGCGACGACAACACCTGCACGATCGGCGACACCTGCCAGAGTGGCGTCTGTACCGGTACGCCCGATCCCGACGGCTGCGCCGACGACTTCCTCTGCTACAAGGCGAGGACGGGCACGCCGTTCACGCCGATTCTCGCCGTCAATCTCGCGGACCAGTTCGAAGCGAACCAGAACTACGACCTCGTGAAGGTGCTCGACCTGTGCACCCCCACCAACAAGAACAACCAGGGCGTGCTCGACCAGCAGACGCATCTCCGGAGCTACAAGATCAGGGCGGTGGCCGGATCACCGCGTTTCTCGAGGCGGCACGTCAAGGTGACGAACCAGCTCCCCGCCCAGCAATTCCTCGACGTCCTGAAACCGGACCTGCTCTACGTGCCCACCGCGAAGAGCTTGACGACCCCGCCGCCCGAGCCGGGACCGAACGACGTCGACCACTACAAGTGCTACAAGGCGAAGGTCACCGCCGGAACGCCGAAATTCCCGAAGGGCATCCAGGTGACGGTCACCGACCAGTTCCGGACGACGCCCGGCGTCTTCGACGTGAAGAAGCCGCGCCATCTCTGCACGCCGGTCAGCAAGAACGGCGAGCCGGTCCATAACCCGGACGCGCACCTGGTGTGCTACGTGGCGCGGCCCGCGAGAGGCCAGGCGAAGCACGTGCCGCGGGCGCCCGTCTACGTGCACGACCAGTTCGGGCCGCAGACGCTCGCCACCGTGAAGGAAGACGAGCTCTGCATTCCATCGCTCAAGACGGTATTGCCATGAGAAACGAGCAAGGGGGACGCAGATGAAGGAAGAGCGGCAGCGGACAGTCCGGCGGGCGGTCGGGCTCCTCGTCCTCCTCGGCGCGGCCCTCCCGGGCCGCAGCTGGGGCACCGTGTCGCTCGGCGCGTGGATCGCCTTCAGCCCCGACGACATCAGCGGGTTCACGACGCTCAGCGGGGACAGCGCCACGGCGACGCCCACCATCCCGTTCAGCGTGACGATCGAGGGCGTCACCTACACCACCGTCACCATCTCGACGAACGGCTGGCTCGAGTTCGGGGGCAACACCCAGGGCACGACCGATCCCACCAACGCCTGCCTGCCAACCTCGAAGCACACCAACCCCTTCCTCGCCTTCTACTGGGACGACCTCCAGACCGAGGGCACCGCCATCCGCTACGGGACGTCCGGCACGAGCCCGAACCGCACCTTCATCATCGACTTCCAGGAGAACCGCGTCGCCGCGACCGGCGACAAGGTGACCGGGCAGGTCCAGATCCACGAGCGCTCGAACGTGATCAACGTCAGGTACCGGGACCCGATGAGCGCCGGCGCCAACGGCCAGACGGCCACGATCGGTTTCCAGGGGGCCGGGGGCACCTCGGGAACGGCCCGGCCGCTCACCTGCAACGGGAAGGTGCTGGACGACGACCGCCCCGACGAGGGCTGGTCGGTCGACGTCGGCCGGGCAGACATCGTGCCCCTCTTCGCCATCATGGAGTCGAGCCCGAACGACATCAGCGGCTTCACGACGCTCAGCGGCGACAACGCCATCGCGGGTGTCACGCTGCCCTTCTCGGTCACCATCGAGGGGACGAGCTACAGCACGGTCACCATCGGCA
>VBKF01000172.1 GCA_005888095.1 Deltaproteobacteria bacterium
ACAAGGTGAACGGGCAGGTGCAGATCCACGAGCGCTCGAACCTGATCAACGTCAAGTACCGGAGCACGCTCAGCGCGGGCGCGAACGGCCAGGCCGCCACCATCGGCTTCCAGGGCGCGGGCGGATCCTCGGCCGTCGCCTACCCGCTCACCTTCAACGGCAAGATCCTCGACGACAACCGCCCGGACGAGGGCTGGTCCGTGCACGCGCTGCCGCTCGGGGCGATGGCGTTGCATGCCTCCACGGCGCACAGCCCGGACGACATCAGCGGCTTCACGACGCTCAGCGGGGACAACGCCATCGCGGGCGTCACGCTGCCGTTCTCGGTGACGATCGACGGGACGAGCTACACCACGCTCACCATCGGCACCAACGGGCTCATCCAGTTCGGCACGACGACCGGCGCCAACCCGACGGCGAACGCCGCCCTGCCGAGCTCGAGCTTCCCGAACCCGACGCTCTTCTACTACTGGGACGACCTCCAGACCGAGGGCAGCAACATCCAGTACGGGACGGTCGGCACGAGCCCGAACCGCACGTTCATCGTCGACTTCCAGGAGAACCTGGTCGCCAGCTCGGCGGACAAGGTGAACGGGCAGGTGCAGATCCACGAGCGCTCCAACGTGCTGGACGTCAAGTACCGGAGCACGATCAGCGCCAACGCCAACGGGCAGAGCGCCACCATCGGCTTCCAGAGCGCCGGCGGATCGTCGGGCACCGGGTACCCGCTCACCTTCAACGGCAAGATCCTCGACGACAACCGGCCGAACAGCGGCTGGTCGGTGTCGCCGCTGCCGGTGTGCGGCAACGGCGCGATCGAGACCAAGGAGCAGTGCGATCAGGGCGCGGCCAACGGCACGGCGGGGTCGTGCTGCACGTCGAGCTGCACGTTCAAGACCGCGGGCACCACCTGCCGCGCGGCGGCGGACGTGTGCGACGTGGCCGAGACGTGCAGCGGCTCGAGCGCGACCTGCCCCGCCGACGGCTTCGCCTCCTCGAGCACCGTCTGCCGCGTGGCGGCCGGCGAGTGCGACCTGCCCGAGAACTGCCCGGGCAACGGCCCGAGCTGCCCGGCCGACATCAAGAAGTCGGCGGGGACGGCGTGCACGAGCGACGGCAACCCGTGCACGCTCGATCAGTGCGACGGGACGAGCAACGCCTGCCAGCACCCGGCGGGCAACGCGGGCGCGCTCTGCCGCGCCTCGGCCGGCGCCTGCGACCCACAGGAGACATGCACCGGGACGAACGCCACCTGCCCGGCCGACGCAAAGACGCCGGCCGGCACCGTCTGCCGTCCGGCCGCCGACACCTGCGACGTGGCCGAGAGCTGCGATGGCATCACGAACGACTGTCCGCCCGACGGCTTCGCGTCCTCCTCGACGGTCTGCCGCGCGGCGGCGGACGAGTGCGACCTCGCGGAGAGCTGCACCGGGACGGGACCGAGCTGCCCGGCGGACGCGAAGAAGGCCTCGGGCACGGCGTGCACGAGCGACGGCAACCCGTGCACGCTCGACCAGTGCGACGGGACGAGCGTCGCCTGCCAGCACCCGGCAGGCAACGCGGGCACGGTGTGTCGCGCCTCGGCCGGCGTATGTGACGTCGCCGAGACGTGCACGGGCACGAGCAGCACGTGCCCGGCGGATGGCTTTGCGTCCTCGACGACACCCTGCCGTCCGGCGGCGGGCGAATGCGACCAGGTCGAGAACTGCACCGGGACCGGCCCGAGCTGTCCCGCCGACGCGAAGAAGGCGAGCGGTACGGCGTGCACCGACGACGGCAACCCGTGCAGCAGCGACGCGTGTGACGGGACGAGCGACACCTGCCAGCACCCGGCGGGCAACGCCGGGGCGGTCTGCCGGCCGACGGCCGGGGCGTGCGACGTGGCGGAGACGTGTACGGGCACGAGCACGACGTGTCCGGCCGATGGCTTCGCGTCCTCGAGCACCGTCTGCCGCGCGGCGGCGGGAGAGTGCGACGAGGCCGAGAGCTGCACGGGCAGCGGGCCCAGCTGTCCCGCCGACGCGAAGCAGCCGAGCGGCACCGCGTGCACCGACGACAGCAACCCGTGCACCACCGACGCGTGTGACGGGACGAGCGACGCCTGCCAGCACCCGGCGGGCAACGCGGGCGCGGTGTGCCGCCCGGCGGCCGGGGTGTGCGACGCCGACGAGACGTGCGACGGGACCAGCACGACGTGCCCGCCGGACGGCTTCCTGTCGGCCTTCACGGAGTGCCGCCCCTCGGCGGGAGAGTGCGACCCGGCGGAGAACTGCACCGGGACGGGGCCGAGCTGCCCAGCGGATGCCAAGAGCGCGGCGGGAACGGCCTGCACGGACGACGGCAACCCGTGCACGACGGATACCTGTGACGGCACGGACAACGCCTGCCAGCACCCGGCGGGGAACGCGGGCACCGTCTGCCGCACCGGCTCGAGTGACGTGTGCGACCCCGACGAGGTCTGCGACGGGCTCGACTCCACCTGCCCAGCGGACGTCTTCCTGCCCATCGGCGTCATTTGCCGGCCGGCGGCGGGCGAGTGCGACGTGGCGGAGGGCTGCGGTGGGCTGCCCGGGCAGGCGTGCCCGCCCGATGCCAAGAAGGCCGCCGGCTCACTCTGCACCGACGACGGCAGCGCGTGCACGACCGACACCTGCGACGGGACGAATGATGCCTGCCAGCACCCGGCGGGGAACGCCGGCACGGTGTGCCGCGCGGCCACCGGCCCGTGCGACCAGGACGAGACGTGCGACGGGACGAGCACGGCCTGCCCGGCCGACGCCTTCCAGCCCTCGACCGTCGTCTGCCGCCCCTCGACGGGCGAGTGCGACCCGGCGGAGAACTGCACGGGCAGCGGACCCAGCTGTCCCGCGGACGACAAGACGCCCGCGGGCACCCCGTGCACCGACGACGGCAGCGCGTGCACGACCGACACCTGCGACGGGACGAACGGCGCCTGCCAGCACCCGGCCGGGAACGCCGGCACGGTCTGCCGCGCGTCGGCGGGCCCGTGCGACGTGGACGAGACCTGCGACGGCACGAGCACGACCTGCCCGGCCGACGCCTTCGAGCCCTCGACCGTCGTCTGCCGCCCCTCGGCGGGCGAGTGCGACCCGGCGGAGAGCTGCACGGGCAGCGGACCCGCCTGTCCCGCCGACGACAAGTCGCCCGCGGCCACGCCGTGCACGGACGACGGCAACCCCTGCACGACCGACACCTGCGACGGCATGGACGACGCCTGCCAGCATGCGGCGGGGAACGCGGGCGCCGTCTGCCGCCCGGTGGCCGGCCCGTGCGACGTGGACGAGACGTGCGACGGGACGAGCAGCGCCTGTCCGCCTGACGCTTTCCTGTCGAGCTTCACCGTGTGCCGCGCCTCGGCCGGCGAGTGCGACGCGGCCGAGACCTGCACCGGGACGGGGCCGGCATGCCCGGCCGACGGGAAGGTGCCCGCGGGCACGCCGTGCACGGACGACGGCAATCTCTGCACGACCGACACCTGCGACGGGACGAACGACGCCTGCCAGCACCTGGCGGGGAACGGCGGCGCCGTGTGCCGGCCGGCGGCCGGCCCGTGCGACGTGGACGAGACGTGCGACGGGACGAGCGCGGCGTGCCCGGCCGACGCCTTCGAGCCCGCGTCGGTCGTGTGCCGGCCCGCGGCCGGCGCCTGCGACGTGGCGGAGAGCTGCACCGGCTCGGGGGCCGCCTGCCCGCCCGACGACTTCGAGCCGGCGAGCGTCGTCTGCCGGCCGGCGGCGGGGCCGTGCGACGTCGCCGAGCACT